>JANXWH010000001.1 GCA_025351245.1 Chloroflexota bacterium
GATCAGCTCCTTCATGCCCCTCAACGGCGGCCATCCCCTCTGGTGGATCGGTCCGAACCGGACCGGCAACAGGTGGGACTGGGGCACCGCTTCGGCGGCGACCCTCGGCGCTGCCAACGACCAGTTCTCGAGCACGGACAAACTGTGAAGGCTCTCCACTGGGCCGACGGCGGAGCGGTGCCTATGAGGTAGTGGGCCGGTCAGGGCTACGAGTCCCGCGAGGGTCGGGATGCGCCGCATGTGGCGAGTCACTGAAGCATCTGCTGTCCTTCGTTGGGAATCTCGACGCCCATTGGTGCCATGGCGTCGACTTCGGCGAGGCGTCCTGAGGGGGTCCGACCAGGACCACCGGCTCAGCTAGTCGCGGGCCCAGGGTCATCACCCACGGGCTCGGAAGAGTTGCCAACCTGCTTGCTTGGGGTAGTTTTCGATGCGCGTACGAACTTCGTTCCTCGTACTAATCCTCGTTGCGTCCATCCTTCCTGTCTCCGCTGCGAGCGCGGCATCACCGATCGGTCTCGATCGGTCAACGCTCGATCGAGCGCTCGCCACAATGTCGAGCTCCGAGCGGTCGCTGCGCCTGGAGGAGTTCACGTCCAGTCGTTATGTCGTGCTCGCCTACAGCAGAACAGTGCAGTCGTTCAATACCGTGACCGGTGAGCCGGTCGGTGCGGCACGGCCCTTGGCGATCGGCGACAGCGCACCAGCACCAGCACCGGCATCGACGCAGTCGCTGTCGAACCTTCAGCTAAGCGTCTCTATCGTCTGGGATAATCTCCAGCCCTACTACACGTGGAACATCACGGGCTACTTCGACTGGATCGGAGCTCCAAGTCAATGGGGCGGTAAGGACCAGATGGCTGTTGCGTGGGCCAACGGCCAGACTGACGGTATCTCGGTTCAAGGCTACTCCGGCTACGTTCACATGACCAACGGCACCTACGTCTTCATGGGTTACCCGGCCGATATCACGCCCAACGTCGGTGTGAACTACGATTTTGATGAAGTCGTCTTTCCGTACTACACTGACGATGGGACGATCCGGGCCACGATTCACGAGAACCCGCCGCTTGCGAACCATTCGACGAACGTGGTCTTCAAGTACTTCCACACATATTCAGGCGTTGACTACTCGGTCAACTTCTCCGGCTCAGGCCCGAGCATCACAATCTCTCCGACGTCAAATCAAGAGAGCGCTGCCGTCTCCACTAGCTTCAATGACTAGTTGACGCCAGCCGCGCGACCCAAACGCCGGATACTGACGATGCACTCCCTGAGAATCCTGGCAGCCTCCGTCACCTTGCTCGTAGCCGGTTGCGCACCAAGCGCTGCGACGCCAGTGCCGACATTGATTGTGATGACGCCAGGCGGTGAGGCCGGCCTCTCGCAAACCAGCACATCGATAGACCTGTTCCTGTCGTTTCCAAACGGCGCTCTCAGCAAGGTGACGTCGGCGCCACAGGAAGCCGGCGTCACCACCGTCCACCTTTACTCGTTGGGTGGGCAGACGGGGCGCGCCATAAACAGCTATGTGTTTGGTGAAGCTCCAGCGGCCGCAACAAGGGTCGTCCTGCTTCCTGGCAATGCAGTGGGTCAAATCCGGAATCGCCTCTACGTCGTTGGCCTACCCGGAAAGGATCTCAACCCGGACGATCTGGAGTGGCGGTTCCTCGACGGCGGTGATGATGTGATCGAGCAAGGAAGCGGGATCCGCTGAAGAGGCGACGACGATTTGCGTCAGGGGCTCTCGCCGCGTGCGGGTCCCTGACGCTGATTGTCGTCTTGATTGAGTCCGAGGTCCTGGAGCACGTCCGTCCTTGGGGTCGACCCGACATCGGTCGAGCTAGCGGTCGCGTCCCCCCGACCACGAAATCACCGTGACGACCGCCAGTTCGACCAAGTTGTTCAGGCTCGCGCCCCGTCGTCCGGCGAGGAGGCGCTCTCGGTCGCCATCAAGCCTGACGGCTCGATCGAGCAGACTTCCGAGGTGGAAGCTTCCTCGAGCCCCTACTGCGGCGGGCAGGAGTGACGGTGCATGGCGACCGCGCATCCCGCATCAGGAGGCCGCACGACTTCTGTGTCGTGCACGGTCAGTCGGCCCCGCCCGGCATGGCTCACCGGCGCCCGCACCGTCCCGACGGTGCATGCCCGTCGGGACGCGTTTCGGAATCAGCTCGACGCCCTTCATCCTCGGCAAGCGCAACAGGTGGTGATGTGATTCCAGGCCGCCCGCCCGGCGTGATTCCACGTCTTGCATCGGCGCCGACCGGCTCGACAATGGTGGTGCATCCCTGACCACCGGAGCTGCAGTCGAGGCCATGCCGCCATGAATGGATCACAGGGATGTCGATCTCGCTGGGTGATCCGATGTGCGCTGCTGGGCTCCTCGCGCTGCCGATGACGGTCTCGGCAGCACCAGCCCCGGATGGGGTGCCGGCCGTCTACCTCGGAGGCCGGGCCCATCGAAGGAGATGGCGGTGAAGGGCAGGGTGTCGAGGTTGCGACCGCGATGGGTCGTGTTGATCGTCCTGATCCTGGCGTTCGCCGCTGTTCGCCTGGCAGACCAAGGCACCCCGATCCACTACTACCGCGTCATCGATGACCACACCCTGATCCTCGGGACCGTCACCGGGCCGTGGAGGTGGACGCGGATCACCACCGCGGTGGAAACGACCTCGTTGGTGACCGTTGGCGTGAGCTCCCTCTCGGCTCCGCTGCCGGGGTTCGGCGACGACGTCGACGAACTGAAGGTGACCCTGCGCGGCCCGATCGGCGGCCGAACCGTGATCGATGCGAGTAGTGGCTTGCCCGTCCCGCGAACATGACGCCGATCCGTGCCCGGGTCGCGTCCTGGGTCGCGTCCCGGTCGTGCTGGAAGAGCGCCGACGCCGTAGGCTCGTCGGCCCGACAGCTACCCACGAGGGTTCGGGATTGATCCGGACCTGTGCTGAAGGGTGAATCGTGCGCGTGAAGTGGCCCATTGCCGGCGTGGCCTTCGTCGGCACCGCCTCGGTCGTCTCATACTTCTATAACAGGCCGAACCCAGATGCCGGGGTGCTGATCGGCCTGATCGCGGTGGCCGCCCTGGTGATCCTGGCGGTTGTGCTCCTCGACCTCTACGCGAGACACATTCGCACCAGATAGTAGGTTGCGGCTTGCGAGTCCGTTGGTGCCGCAAGCGCAAACGACCCGCTGGCGGTCGCGAATTTGGTCTGCTGTGATTCACGAACAGGTGCAATACACGCCCACGTCTGCGGCGACGCTCGGCAGCCACGTCGCGACCGATATCGACCTCAACATGATGATCGCCGCGGGAACCTATGAGAGGTACGGTGGGAGCCACTTCAACTCCCACCCGAACCTGACCATCTACCACTGGACGACGATCCGCGGGTACGAGTTCGGGTTCGATGCTCGACTTCCAGGACTCCGCCGCCAACACGACGGTCCTCGGGAGTGCCTGGGCAAGCGTGCAACCGTACTTTTAGATGAGCTCGACGAATGGCTGGAGCTACATGACGCAACAACGGCATGACGTACGGGATCGCCTGGTGAGGAATCGGCTCGTCGCCCTGGCCGCCAGCGCGTACTTCATCGCCTCCTGCGGCGGGCCAGCCTCTCCGTCCGTGACGGGCGCGCAGACACTGACGCCCTTCACCGCCACGCCCGCCACGGTCACGCCCGTGGCCGCGACGGCCACCGCCACTCCCTTCGTGACCGCCGCGCCGCGGCCGTCACCCGATGGCGCGGCCTGCCGTCTCTCGGAACCGGTCAGGGTGACCGCGCCGGCAAGCCTCATGGCCCTCCACGGCGGTGTGGCCGGGGTGACCGACCGGGGCGAGTTGATCGTCTTCCAGTCCCATCTTCTCTATTTCGCCGACACCTTGAGTCTGCTCGACCCGCGGACGGGGACCGTCACGCCGGTGGTCTCACGGCCGGCCCCGAAGAGCCCCGAGGCGGCGACGTCCGCGATTGGGGGATTCGTAACCGGGAACGCCGGCTGGGTCGTGTGGGAAGAGGTCGGTTTCTGGCTCGAGCACTCGGACTGGCGGATGTGGGCGCTGGACCGCGCCACCGGAAAGGTCCGCGAGGTCGCCTCGTTCGACCCCGGTACCGACGGTCAGGTCGCACCAGGCTGGGCGAGCGATCTATCCCTGCTGGGCGACATCGTCACCTGGTCGGCCCCGGCGATGCTCGGTCCGAACCGGGCCGGGCAGCGGATCTACGTGGCGGACCTGCGCGCCAGGACCGTCCGGCGGCTCGACACGGAGGCGAACTGGCCTTCGATGATGTCCGCGCACGAGATCAGCGCCGCGACGGAGGTGGGCACCGACCCCGCCACCGGCAAGGTGCTCGCTCTGCCGACGACGATCAGCCTTCCCGGCGGCAGGGCGACGCCGCAGGACTGGATGAAGCCCGCGGTCCTCCTTTCTCAGGCTTCCAGCCCAGCCGGAACCGTCGTCACGCGCCTGCTGAGGCAGGCGACGGCGGACGACTCCGTCGCCATCGCCGACGTGATGACGCACGATGCGCTTTCCGGACTCACCCGGACATTCGCCCTGCCGAATGGCTGGGGACCCGTGGTGGCTGGGACCGGCTTCATCGCGTGGTCCGATCAGCGGCACCTCTGGATCCTGCCGTCCGGGCAGGTCGAGCCGACGATGCTGCTCGCGATACCAGACGACTCCGCCCAAGTCCAGGTATTCGCCAATGGGGCCTTCGTGTTCTGGCGCTCTGTCGGTCTTGGTGAATACGACTGGACGACCAACAGGATGGCGAGCGTGATCTGCCCGTGACGGCGGGCACGTGACCACCCGCTCACACCGTTGCCGAGCTCGACGAGGCGGGATAGCCGCCGCTGGGCCGACCGCAGCTGCCCGTAGACGAGGAGCGCTGCGAGCTGCGCGGTCACGATGTCGCCGCCGAGCAGCCACAGCAGGAGGTGCTGGTCGCGAGCCGGCAGGGCGGTCCAGATGGCACCGGCCCGCGTGGAGCGTAGCGAGTCGGGTTTCATGCCCGTCTCGAGTTGAGCACGATCCGCTGTCGCGCTCATCGTCACCCTGCTGTCGTGTATGACGTTACGAGGCGCGTTGCGGAGCGCGTTGAGGAGCGCGACAGTGTCGTGACCGTCGACACTCACTCGGCCCACTCGCCTCTCCCGACGTTCGGGGCGTCGAGCCGGGCCGCCCTCCCGAACGACATCGCGGGGGGCCGCACCCTCGGGAGGTCCGTGTTCAGCGGTGGGCGCCGGCAATACGTCAAGAGCGACGTCCCGGGCCCCGTCCTCGGCCGGGATCCGGAGGTCTATTGGGCATCCGCGCGCGTGAGTCCTGTCACACCTACGACCTCCCCCCAGGGCCAGCCATCTCGATCGTCGCCGAGCCGCCAGAACGCCGTGTTCGGCTCGCTACAATTATGCGCTGAAGGCCAGTTTCACGCTCTCGGCCAGAGCGCCTAACTTGGCCAGAATCAGCCGGTTCGTGCGCGGATTCTGCGTTCAGAGCACAGCGCTCGACAAAGGGAGACTTGGAAGGCTGCCGCTCTGCCAGCTGAGCTACTCCCGCTCGGGTTTGTGCGCCATGCGCGTCGAGGTGCGCCAGAAACCGTACCACGACACCGGACGTCCGAGGCGTGGGTTACGGCGCAGGCGTGTGGTCGTTGCCGGCGCACGTGGTCGGCGACCAGAGGCCGCGCTGCGCGGTCCGCGCTTCGTCCTGGGCCGCAGCCAGCTGGCGGGCGTAGATGGAGGGCACGCCTCCGTAGATGTAGGGGATGCCGAACCCGCCGCGGATCATCTGCTCCGCGTAGAGCGTGCCGTCGGCGAGCCAGACATGCGCGAGCAGGCGCCCGTACCGGTCGCGCTTCGCCTGCGTCGGGTCGGACTCCAGGCGGATTGCTGCGCCGACGGGCAACAGGCGTTCCGCCTCTGCGCTGGCCCGAAGCGCGAAGCACTCCACTGGTGTGCCGGGCTTGACCGACTCCGGGGTATCGAGGCCGATCACGCGGACGGTCTCCGTCCGGCCGGCGACGCTCGCCTTGAGCGTGTCGCCGTCCACGACGCGCGTCACGCGGGCGGCCATGCCGGGAGACGGCGAGATCGTCGCGGCGGGGCGGCCCCCCTCGGACGCCGCCGGCGTGGGCCCATCGGTCGATATCGTTGCCAGCGGCTTCGGGGTCGTTGACGCGTCGCCGCACGCCGCGATGGCCACGACGAGCAGGGCGAGGATCGCGAACCGGCGGGTCATGCGCCGATTGTGCTCGCTGTGGTGACGGCTTGAGCGGCACTCCGCCAGCGGCTCTCCCGGGGTCCTCGACGCGGCGCGCTACCCTTGGCGCATGTGCCGGAGCATCCGTCCGCTCCGCGTCGCGGAGCCGCCCACGACCGACGGCGACGTTCGCGCCGCCGCGCTCCAGTACGTCCGCAAGGTGAGCGGCTCGCGTACGCTCCCGCGCCGGAACGCGGACGCGTTCGAGGCTGCGATCGACGACGTGGCCGCGGCAACGGCCCGGCTCCTTGCGGCACTGGGCACGCAGCCCGTCGCCGGCGAGGCGACACCGCCAGCCCTCTGGCCGCGATCGGGTCGCCAACGCGCGACGGGGCACGACCGCGGGCGCGCGCCCGATCGCTCCACGCCGGGCCTGCCGGCGCCGGATCGCTCGACGCCGGGTCTGGCGGCGCCAGGTCACCCAGCCCCGTCGGTCCCGAAGCCCGGCGCGTGACGGACGACGCCGCGCGCCGCCAGTGGGCCGCCGTCGCCGAGAGGTACGGCGCGGGCTGGAAGCAGGCGAACGCGCCGGACCTCGGCTGGCTCGTGGCCGCGCTGAACCCCGACCCGACGGACCGCGCCCTCGACGTCGGGACCGGCGGCGGCCATGCCGCGCTCGCGAGGGCCCGGCCGCGCCTCCCCCACCCCCGGGCCGCTTCTCCCTACCCCAGCGTCCTTGCTAGACGGAGCGCGACCGCGCGCCGGAACTGCGCCGCGTACAGCGGCGCGGACGACGATTCCCAGGTCCAGTCGACCGCCATCCCGCGCGCCACGAGCCCCTGCCACGGCCCGCGATCGGCCGCCGTGAAGACGCGGAGCGCTCGCTCCACCGCGGCGGCCAGCGCCTCCGGCGTGGCGTGGTCGAAGAGGAAGCCGGTCCCGGCCGCCGGATTTACGCCGAGGTCCACGATCGTGTCGGCGAGGCCACCCGTGCGACGCGCCACCGGCGGCGTGCCGTAGCGCATCGCGATCATCTGGCCCTGCCCGCACGGCTCGAACCGCGACGGCATGAGGAACAGGTCAGCGCCCGCGTAGATCCGCCGCGACAGCTCGCGGTCGAAGCGCTCCAGCACCGCGATCCGGCCCGGCGAACGGGTCGCCTCGGCGCGAATCCCCTCCAGCAGGCTCGCGTCGCCACTGCCGAGCACGACGAGCCGCGCCCCGTCCTCGACCAGTCGCCGCGCGGCCCCCGCGACCAGGTCGAACCCCTTCTGCGGGTCCAGCCGCCCGATCACGCCGAGCACCGCCGACGGATCCGTGGGGTCGAAGCCGACGCGCGCCAGCAGGTCCGCCCGGCAGGCCGCCTTGCCGGCGAGGCTCATCGCGTCGTACGGCGCGGCGAGCGCGGCATCCGTTGCGGGATCCCAGATCTCCTGGTCCAGGCCGTTGAGGATCCCGGTGAACCGGTCGCCGCGCGCCACGAGGTCGCCGTCGAGGCCCATCCCGGCCGTGGGCTGGAGGACTTCGCGGGCATACGTCGGGCTCACCGTGTTGACGGTCTCGGCCCGCCGGATCCCCTCGCCCAGGAGGTCGATCCCCCACGCGTCGCCGGCCGTCGTGCCCAGCCCGAGCTGGACGACCTGGTCCCGGGGGGTCCACCCGTGGTACGCGAGGTTGTGGATCGTCAACGAGATGGCCGCGCCGCCGACCACCAGGTCGTGGGCATAGTGCAGGTCGCGCTGGAGGGCGACCGGACAGGCGTGCCAGTCATGGATCGCGATCAGGTCGACCGGCCGCCGCTCGGCCCGCCGGGTCTCCAGGGCGGCGCGGCCCAGGAGCGCGAAGCGCCGGGGATTGTCGGGGTAGTCGCCGGCGGAGTCGCCGTAGAACCCGGCCCGGTCGAACGCCGCCGGATGATCCACCAGCCGAAGGCGGTAGCCGTCCGCGTCGAACGAGCGGACCGTGACGTTGCTGACCCCGCCGGGTGCCATCGGGTCCGGGACCCGGATCTCCAGCACGTCGACCGCGGCCCGGGACGGGATGGGGACGCCCCGGTAGCGGGGCAGGAAGACCTCCACCGGGCCATCGACCGCGCCAGGGATTCGTCCCAGGGCCCGCGCCAGGGCGTCCACGACGTCGCCGAGACCCCCTGTCTTGGCCCACGGCTCGCATTCGGCGGCGACGAACAGCACCTGCATCAGGCCACGATGGTAGCCGCGCCATCGCGCGCACGTCACTAAACCGGTTCACAACGGGCCCGCCCCTCCGGTATGATCCCGGCGCATATGGTCCCGCTCGTCCGCGTCCCCACTCAGCCCGGCGCCCCGTTCCGGGTTCCCCCGCAGTTCGACGGCCTTCGCACGCTGGCCTACAACCTCTGGTGGATGTGGCACCCCCGTGCCGCGCTGCTCTTCAGCCGGCTGGAGCCGAACACCTGGTCGCGCTATCGGAACCCGGTGGCCCTGCTCCAGACCGCGATCAACTGGAAGCCGCTCGTAGAAGACGCGAGCTTCATCGCCGAGTACCACGCCGTGATGGAGGCCTTCGAGCACTACCTGGCGAACGGGGCCGATCACTGGTTCAATCGGCGCCACGCCGGCCAGCTGGCCGGGCCCATCGCCTACTTCTGCGCCGAATACGGCTTCCACGAGTCGCTGGGCATCTACTCGGGCGGGCTGGGCGTGCTCGCCGGTGACCACATGAAATCCGCCAGCGACATGGCGCTCCCGCTGGTCGGCGTCGGGCTCCTCTACCGCAAGGGCTACTTCCGCCAGGCGATCGACGCGGACGGCCACCAGGAGCACGAGTACCCCGACTTCGACCTGGGGCGCCTCCCCTTCCTGCGCGTGCTGGACCCGATGGGCGACCCGCTGTCCGTCCCCGTCGAGCTGCCCGGCAGGGTGATCTCGGCCGCGGTCTGGCTGCTCCAGGTGGGCCGCGTGCCGGTCCTCCTGCTGGACACGGACCACTCCGGCAACGGCGACGCGGACCGCCCGATCACGCACATCCTGTACGTTCGCGGGCGGGAGATGCGGCTCCACCAGGAGCTGGTCCTGGGCGTCGGCGGCGTCCGGGCGCTCCGCTCCCTGGGCCTGGCGCCGAGCGTCTGGCACCTCAACGAGGGCCACTCCGCGTTCTCGCTCGTGGAGCGTGCCCGCGAGCTCGTGGCGAGCGGGATGCTGCTCGCGGACGCGTGGGCCACGGTGCGACGATGCAGCGTCTTCACGATCCACACGCCGGTCCCGGCCGGCAACGAGCGCTTCGACGCGAACCTCATCCGGCGTATCGCCGGGCCCTTCTGCGAGGCCGACGGCACCGCCGCCGCGGGCAGCGTGCCGCTGGACGAGGTCCTCCATCTTGGCCTCGGCGTCGAGGGCGACCCGGGCCAATTCGACATGACCGCCTTCAGCCTCCGCCTGTCGAACGGCGCCAACGCCGTCTCAAAGCTTCACGCGGAGACGGCCAACAACACCTGGGAGCCGATCCTGGGCACGCGAGCGATCCTGGGCGTCACGAACGGCATCCACACGCCGACGTGGGTGGGACGCGCCACGCGCGAGCTGTTCGAGCGCCATCTCGACGCCGACCTGGATGACCTGGACGGCCATACAGACTCGGCGCACTTCTGGGAGCGGGTTGGGCGCGTCCCCGACCGGGATCTCTGGGAGGCACACAAGTACCAGAAGCTGGAGCTGGCCGTCTTCGCCCGGCAGCGGCTCCGCTCGCAGCTGGCCCGGCACGGCGAGTCGCCGGCGACGCTCCTGGAGCTCGACAGCGCGCTGGACCCGGCCATCCTCACGATCGCGTTCGCCCGCCGGTTCGCCACCTACAAGCGGGCGCAGCTCCTCTTCAGCGACATGGAGCGTCTGAGGCGCCTGGTCTGGAGCGCGGACCGGCCGGTCCAGTTCGTCTTCGCCGGGAAGGCCCACCCGGCGGACCGGCCTGGCCAGCAGGTGATCCAGGCGATCTTTGAGCGGAGCCGCTCCGCGGAGCTGCGCGGGCGCGTCTTCGTCCTCGAGGATTACAACATGCGGGTCGCGAAGCTCCTCGTGCGCGGCGTGGACGTCTGGCTGAACAACCCGCGCCGCCCCCTGGAGGCGTCGGGGACGTCGGGCATGAAGGCCGCAGCGAATGGCGTGGTCAACCTGTCCGTGCTCGACGGGTGGTGGGACGAGGGCTGGACCGGGGACAACGGCTGGGCGATCGGCGGCCGCGTCACGAACCCCGACGAGGGCGCCCAGGACTGGGCCGACGCGCTGGATCTCTACCGGATCCTGGAGGACGAGGTGGTGCCCCGCTACTATGAACGGACCCCCGCCGGGCTTCCGCGCGACTGGCTGGCGCTCATGAAGCGGTCCATGGCCACCACGATCTGGCGCTTCTCCACGACGCGCATGCTCCACGAGTACGCGGAGCAGCTCTACCTGCCGGCTGCCGGGATCGACGTGGCTGCGCTGGCGTCACAGCGGCGCCAGCTCGTCACCGAGGCGGGCTGAGCGGCTCGGCCTGGGGCCTGGGACCGGGGCGACAGACAAGGGAGGACTCGTGGCGCCGCGGATCTCGCTGGCTCTCGCGCTGCACAACCACCAGCCGGTGGGCAACTTCGGGTGGGTATTCGGCGACGTCTTCGACACGGCCTACCGGCCCATGCTCGACGCCCTGGACCGCCACCCGGGAGTGCGCCTGGCACTCCATTACACGGGTCCGCTCCTCGACTGGCTGCGCGCCGAGCGCCCGGAGTTCGTCGAGCGCCTCGCCGGAATCGTGGCCCGCGGCCAGGTGGAGCTCCTTGGGGGTGGGTATTACGAGCCTGTGCTCGCCTCGCTCCCGGCGCGCGACCGGGTCGGGCAGCTGCGGAAGATGGCCGACGAGATCCAGCGGATCACCGGCCGCCGGCCGCGCGGCGCCTGGCTGGCCGAGCGGGTCTGGGAGCCGGACCTGCCCACCGCGCTCGTCGAGGGCGGATATGGCTGGACCATCCTGGACGACAACCATTTCCGGGCCGCCGCGATCCCGGAGGAGAAGCTCTGGGGTCCGTACACCACCGACGACCAGGGCAGCATCCTGACCGTCTTCGGGACCGAGAAGGGCCTCCGCTACCGGATCCCGTTCGGCGACGTGGATGACGTCATCGGCTACCTCCGGGACCACGCGACGGAGGCGGGCGACCGGGTCGGGATGATGGGCGACGACGGCGAGAAGTTCGGGTCGTGGCCCACCACGTGGGAGCATTGCTGGGGCGGCAACCGCTGGGTCGACCGCTTCTTCGAGGCACTCGAGGCGAACGCGGGCTGGCTCACCACCACGACGCCATCCGACTGGCTGGACCGGAATCCGCCGATCGGCCGCGTCTACCTCCCCACGGCCTCGTACGCAGAGATGGGCGAATGGGCGCTGCCGCCGGACGAGAGCCGGGTCTTCACGGGCCTGCTCCACGCTGCGGAGGCGGCCGGGCGGCCCGAGGCGCGCTACCTGCGGGGCGGCTTCTGGCGCAACTTCCAGATCAAGTATCGCGAGATCAACGACCTCCACAAGCAGATGCTGCGCACCTCCGCGAAGGTCAACGCGATGCCGCCCGGGCCGGCACGGTGCGGCGCCCTGGACCACCTGTTCCAGGGCCAGTCCAACGACTGCTACTGGCACGGCCTCTTCGGGGGCATCTACATCAGCCATATGCGGCTGGCCACGTGCGAGCACCTGATCGCGGCCGAGGATGCCGCCGACCGCGCTGCTCGAACGGCCGGCGCGGTACCCGGACCGGACGGGGTCCGGGTCGCCGACGTGGACCTCGACGGGATCGACGAGCTGGTCCTCGCGACGCCGGGCCAGGTCGTGGTCGTCAAGCCTTCGGAAGGGGCCGGGATCGGGAGCTGGGACGTGCGCGCCGTGCGCCACGCGCTGGGCGCCGTTCTCCGCCGGCGCCCGGAGGCGTCGCACGAGAGGCTCGTGGAGCACGAGCGCGCGGTCTCCGAGCAGGGCGCGGGCGCGGGCGCGGGCGTCGGGTCGATCCACGATCGCGTTGCCACCAAGGAACCCGGCCTCGCCGGCCTGCTCCACTACGACGCATACGAGCGGCGGTCCGGGTTGGTCCATGTCCTGCCGGCCGGGACCACGCCCGGTGCGTTCGCGCGGGCAGAGTTCGAGGAGCTCGCCGACTTCGTCGACCAGCCGTACCAGGTCCTGGAGGCCATGACCGCCGGCGGCGGCGGCCACGTCCGCATCGCGCGCGACGGCCACGTCCGGACGCCAGCCGGGCCCGTCCCGGTGCGGGCCGAGAAACGCATCGAGGTGGCGGGCGGCCGTCGCAGCCCGACGCTGACGCTGGAGGTCACCCTGGAGAACCTCGGCGAGACGCCCGTCCGCGGTCTGCTCGCCGTCGAGTGGGCCACGACGATGCTGGGCGGCGGGTCGAACCCGGCCGCCTATTACGTCCTGGACGGCGAGCGCGTCCCGCACGACAGCACCGGAAGCCGGGCCGGCCTCGCTTCGCTCCATTCGGGGAACGAGTACGTGGGCCTCGACGTCACGACCACCCTGACGCCCGCCGCGGACGCGTGGATCGCCCCGATCGAGACCGTCTCGAACTCGGAGGCCGGCTTCGAGCGCGTCTACCAGGGCTCGGCGCTCGTGCTGACCTGGCCGCTGGACCTGGCGCCCGGCGCCAGGACATCAGTTCGCGTGGAGCACCTCGTCTCCACCAGCCGCGACCGCGCCGAGGAGGAAGGGCTCTAGGCGCTGCGCGCCTGCCGGCCCAACGCCCCGTGACTCGAGGTCGCCTCGCAATCCACGGCCACTTCTACCAGCCGGAGCGGCGCGACCCGTTCACCGGTCGGCTTCCGAACGACCCCTCCGCCGCGCCGTTCGCGAACTGGAATGCGCGGATCACGGCCGAGTGCTACCGGCCCAACGCGGAGCGCGGGAACCTGGACCGGATCAGCTTCGACGTGGGGCCAACCCTGACGGCCTGGCTGGCGTCCGAGGAACCCGCGACGCTCGCCCGGATCGTGGCCGCGGACCACGGCGTGAACGCCGTTGCGCAGGGCTTCCACCATTCGATCCTCCCGCTGGCCTCGGCGCGGGACCGCGCCACGGAGATTCGCTGGGGGCTCCGCGACTTCACGGTCCGATTCGGCCGCCCCGCGCGCGTGCTGTGGCTGCCGGAGACCGCGACAGACCTCCCGACGCTCCGGGAGATGGCCCGCCAGGGCATCGGCGCCACGATTCTCGCGCCGTGGCAGGCGTCGACGCCCGGCCTGGAGACGCGTCGCCCGCACCGCGTCGAGCTCGGCGGCGGCCTGGACATGATCGTGGCGTTCTACGACGGGGCGCTCTCCGGGGCCGTCTCGTTCCAGCCCGAGCTGACCGCCGACGCGGATCGGTTTGCCCGGGAGCACGTCATGCCCGCGCTCGCGGCCCCGCTCCACCGCGACGGCTCGCACCGGCGGGAGGCGGGCGCGCCGCTCGTCCTCGTCGCCACCGACGGCGAGCTGTACGGCCATCACCAGCGCTGGCGGGACCTCTTCCTCGCCCGCCTGACGAACGCGGCAGAGGACCGCGGGTTCGACGTGGTCTCCCTCGGCGCCGCCCTCGCGGCAGAGGATCCGGCGACGCTCCCGCTGGCGCGGATCGCAGACCGGACCTCCTGGAGCTGCCACCACGGGGTCCTGCGCTGGTCGGGCGAGTGCCCGTGCGCTCCGGACGGGCGCTGGAAGGGACCGCTTCGCGCGGCGCTGGAACGCCTGGCCGCGGGCGTGGACGCGGTCACGGAGCTGATGGCCGGCGACCTGCCGGGACGCGGCGCCTTCTCTGGGGAGCGCATCCCCCTGGACCCGTGGGCCGCCCGTGACGCGTACGTCGACGTCGTCATCGGGGCCGCCGCGCCGGCAGCGTTTGCGGCTGGGCAGCTCGCGGCGGGTGCCGGCGAGGCTGCGTCTCGGCGTCTCCTCGACCTCCTCGAGGCGCAGCGCTGGCGGCTCGCGATGTTCGCCTCGGACGGCTGGTACTGGGACGACCCGGCCCGCCCGGAGACGAAGCACGTCCTGCGCTGCGCGGCCTGGGCCGCGCAGACGCTGGACCGTCTGGCGGGCACGCACCTTGAACGGCGGCTCGAAGAGGACCTCGCCCTGTTCGTCTCCCCGTCACGCGGGATCGATGGCCACGGCCTCTACCGCCAGGCGCTTGCCGAGGTCGGCCGAGCCGACTGACCCGCCCTGAATCGATGAGCCGCCGGCACCAGCCGGCGGCTCATCGTGCTCGGGTCGGCGAAGAGGGGGGAGGGAGGGACGCCTCGCCGAGCGGAGACGCGCGAAGGTCAGTTGGCGCCGCGGAGCGGCGCGCGCGGATCGTCGAAATCAAGGCGGGAGTCGACGCCAACCTCGACCGCGGCGGCATCGAAGATCGCGAGGCCAACCAGGACGGCGAGGATGAGAAGAAGCAACTCCATCGGATTCGAGGCCTCGTGCCGCGGCCCGGTGGCCGCGAATTGATATAGTCAACTACGTCATGCGCATCGTAGTTGGACTATCGGGCTATGTCAATGGGTGATCCGTCCGACATGGGTGATCCGTCCGAGAACCTGCGCCGTCCCCGGTGGCGTGACGATCCGTCCGTCGGGCGCGAGCCTCGGCCGAGCGCGTCGCCTGCGCCGGGGCCCCCGCCGGCCTCCGTGACCGCGGCAGCCGCGCGGGGTGCTCTGGACATCGCCCGGGATTCAGACGTCCCGATCTCCACCCAGCTCTACTGGCAGCTGGCCTACCAGATCGATACCGGCCGGCTCCAGCCCGGCTCCCGGTTGCCCACCGTGCGCGAGCTGGGCGCGATCCTGCACGTCAACCCAAACACGGTCCGGGCGGTCTACCGGCGGCTCGCGGAGGCCGGCTACGTGGTGTCGCGCCAGGGGGCCGGCACGCGGGTCACGGCCCGGGCTCCCCAGCGCCGCACGTCGGGCGCGCTGGAAGGCCTCGTGGCGGAGCTGCTCCGCTCGGCCGCACGCTCCGGCTATTCCGCCGACGAGGTCGCCTCGGCCGTCTACGCGGTCGCGGCAGAGCGGAAGCGCCCCGGGCCGCGCGTCCACGTGCTGTTCGTGGAATGCACGACCTCCGACGCGCAACGGGCCGCCGAGCGGATCGCCGACTCGTTCGACGGCCTCGTCGACGCGGACGGCGTCCTGATCGACCGGATGGACGAAAGGCTGGGTCGCTTCCACTACGACCTGGTCGCCACGTCCACGTTCCACGCCGACGAGACGATCGCACTCGTGAACGGACGCGCCCCCGTGATCGCGATGCTCGCCGCCCCGTCGTACGCGGAGCTGCTGGACGAAGTCCGGGCGCTGCCGCCGGGAAGCACGGTCGGGCTCGTCTGCGCCACCGAGCGGAGCACCCAGAACATCGCCCAATGGCTGCGTGAATCGGGCGGTCAGGGCGTGGAGCTGCTGACGGCGCTCCAGGGTGACGAGACCGCCCTGGAGCACGCCGACCGGACGGCCGACCTCCTGCTCCTGACCCGCGAGGCGTTCGAGATCGGGCTGGCGGCCCGGTTCGGGCGCCACGAGCGAATCCGCGAGTGGACCTACGACCTGGACCCGGCCGGCCTCGAGCTCCTCCGACGCGCGGTCGAGCGGATCCGGGCTGCGCGCGGGCCTTTCGCGGCGGCCGACCCGCAGGCGTGACGCGGCGGAGGCGCGGGCCTGAAGCGGCGGAGGCGCGGGCCTTTCGCGGCGGCCGGCCGAAGCGGCGGAGGCGCGGGCGTGACGCGGCGGAGGCGCGGGCCCGAAGTGGCGGAGGCGTGGCGGCCGACCCGCAGGCGTGACGCGGCGGCCGACCCGCAGGCGTGACGCGGCGGCCGACCCGCAGGCGTGACGCGGCGGAGGCGCAGGCCTGAAGCGGCGGCCGACGCCTGCTCCGGAGTCTGTTCCCGGCCGTGGTCCCGTGGGGCCGTCTCCGTGGTCCCGTCTGCATTGGATGCACGATCTGACCGAGCGTGGGGTGGTCGGAGCCGTCAACGCGTCAGACTTGTACATCACACGCACGAACTCGCCCAATGTCGCCCCGATCGGGAGGCCCGCGCCCGGCCGTGGAGGCCGTGGAGGCCGAGGCGGTTCCGGTTCGTGCATCCACCGCAAACCGATGGCGTTCTCGTGCGCCAGATGCATGGATTCGACGTGCGGAATGTCTGCACCCCGGGTCGGCCCCGGATGACCCTGCTCACGTCGCCGGTGCTGCCTGCACCCCCGGGCCGACCGATCAGGCTGCACCCTCCCGGGCCGGATCGCCCGTCCCCCGGGCCGGGTCGCGTGCCGGCCATGCCGGGTCGCGCGTCCCTCGGGCCGGGTCGCGCGCCGGCCATGCCGCGCAGTTTCAGCCCAGCAGGATCCGCCGGAGGGCGGGAATCGGCGGCGTCCCGTGGGCCAGGACCGCCTGGAGATGCTCTGTGTACGTGAAGCCCGGCGTGGGCCCGTAGCCGCCGACGACGCGTGGCGCGGGCACGGCGGCGGCGCCGCGTGGGTCATCCGACGCGACGGCGAACCGGCGGCGCCGCTCCTCCTCCAGGTCCCACATCGCCACCGACCCGACGAAGTACTCGGCAAGCTGCGCGGAGGAGAGTCGGGCGCGTTCGTACTTCGCAACGGCCTCGGAGCGCTCCTGGAAGCCGCCTTCGACCATCAGCCCCACGGCCTCCGCCTCGGTCATCCCGCGGGCGTGGATCCCGACGTCGATGAGCGCGTTCGTCGCCGAGCGGAGGTAGAACTTCCAGTGGGTCAGCAGGAGGCCCGGATCGTCGGCGCCATACCCCAGGTCCATCATCACCTGCGTGACGTAGACGGCCCAGCCCTCGGCGAAGACGCCCGAGCAGAAGGCGGCCCGCACCAGCGACGGCGACCGGTTTGAATGGGCCAGCTGGAGGTAGTGGCCCGGCACGGCCTCGTGGATCGTGAGGAGGCGAAGCATCCGGTCGTTGTCCTCGCGCAGGTACGACTCCACCTGCTCGGGCGTCCAGTCGGAGGGCGTCGGTGTCACGTAGAAGAAGCTGTCCAGGCCGCGATCCAGCGGACCGGGCGAGAGCAGCATCGCCCCGGCGAACGAGCGCAGGAACGGCGGCGTCCACTCGATCGCCAGCGGCTCTCCGGGCAGGGCCACCACGGCGTGGTCGCGGCAGAAGGCCTCGATCCGCGCCAGCTCCTCGCGGCAGAAATCCAGCAGGCGCTCGGGCGGCTGGTGCTGGGCCGCGACGTGGTTCAGCATCGTCCGGACGGCGGCTGCGTCATCGTCCGGGGCAGCCTCGGCACCGCGGACTGCCGGCCACATGGACCGGGCGATCCGAACCATCTCGGCGCGGACGACGTCGAACTCGCGTCGGGCGCGTGCCTCCAGCTCGTCCGGCGTCATCTCGATCCGGAGCGTGTGGCGGAGCTTCGCCGCGTAGAGCGCGGGGCCCAGGCGGCCCTCATCCTCGGCTGCCGGCCTCACGGCGTCCGAGAGGTGACGCGCGAACCGGTCCACCGCCTCGCGGGCAGGCGGGATGCCCGCCTCCAGGCGTGCCCGCACGCCGGACAGCTCGCCATCCTCGTCGGCGGCGGCCGCGGCGGCGAGCGCGTCGTCGAACAGCTCGGCGGTTCCCGGGAGGTGCCGCAGCGCAGTCTCCAGGTGGAGCCGCGAGACCGGCCGGCCGGGAAGACCAGGGGCGTCCGGAAGCCCGGTGAGTCGCGCGGACGCGTCAGCGAGGAGGCGAGGGATCCCCTCGATCCGCCCGGCGGCGGAGGCGAGGCGCACGCCCAGCGGGGCGAACTCGCGGGCCAGGAGCGCGTGGAGCCCGGATCCCAGCAGGTAGACCGTGGACAGGGGGTCCCAGGCCTCCTCGCAGAGAACCGTCTCGGAGAATCGGAAGGCGGCCAGCTCGCCGATGATGATCTCGCGGTCGACCGAGTCGTCGGGGCCCAGCTCGGCCTCGGGCAGGGCCGCGAACGCCTGCGTCCAGCGGTCCAGGAGCGCGACGCGGGCTGCCGTGCCCGCCGGAGAGAGGTCCGGCCATTCGGCATCGTGCTCGTGGTTCCCGAGCGCGGTGGCGAGCACCGGGTTCGCCCGGAACAGGTCGGCGAAGAACGATGGGACGAGGTCGCGAAACGTGGTCACGGGTGGCTCCGCTCGTGTGGACCGCGGCTGCGGCAGGTGAGTCTAGAACCGCGGGGACCCGCATGTCGGGCTCGGTCGGTGCGCGGGCCGCCGGATCCCGGCCGCCCGGTCCCGGCCGCGCGGTGCCGTCGGATCCGCGATGCGTCGCGAACCGGGCCGTCAGCCGGTGATCTCGGCCCGCTCGCCGAACCCGGCAGCAACGACCAGGGAGCCCAGCAGCCACACGGCAACCAGGACGAGGGCCGTGTCGATGGACATGACCGGGCCGGCGGACGAGGGGACCGGCGCAAAGCCGGTGCTGCCGCCGACGGCCGCGGTTGCCAGGTGGAATGGCATGTACTTCACGACATCGGGAAGGAACAGCCCGGCGAACGTCTCGCCGAAGTAGAGGGCGATGCCGACGCCGATGCCGGCCAGCTGGCTCCGCGCGAGCGTCGCCACGGCGAAGCCGATGGCCGCGGTCTCCGTGATCGCCACCCACCCGCGGAGGAAGTGCTCCGGCAGGGCCTCGAGCGCGGCGCGGTCGCCGATGCCGGAGATGCTGATGCCCGCGACCGTCGCCCCGATGGCCGCCGTGATGACGCCTACCACCGCGGCGAACAGGATCCCGACGGCCAGCACGACGCCGATCGCGGCGAACGTGGCGAGGAGGTACCGGCTCCGGCTCTCTCCGCGGGCCACCGCCGTCTTGAGCGTCCCCCAGGTCCACTCGGACCCGGCGATCGCGGCGCCGTAGATCACGGCGAACAGGCCGCCCAGGCCCAGGATGAAGCTCAGGATCTGGTCGTATGCCCCTGGAAACGTGATCAGGGCCAGGACGTTGCCGGGACGGCCGGGGCCACCTTCGACGGCCCCGCGGGTCGCCACGACCGCGACGTCGATCAGGACGAGCATGCCGGCCAGGAGGCCGAACGTGAGCAGCGTGGCCATTCGGGGGGCGAGCTTCCGGAGCGCCGAGACGAACAGCCTCATGAGAGCACCTCGTTGGGCGCCAGCCGCCCGGCCGAAGGATCGATTCCGGCGAACGTCCCGTCGGGATCCCCCGACGTCGTGTCCTCCGTGAGTGTCAGGAACAGCTCCTCGAGGTCGTTGCCGGAGCTCAGGCCGGACGCGAAGATGCCGGCCTCGGCAAGCAATCGGTTCACCTCGGAGGTCCGGTCGGGCGTGATCTGGACGGAGATCCAGCCAGGTTCCATGCGCGACGGCGTGACCCGGTCCGGCGCGGTCAGCCGGGCCAGCCTGGCCGTCGCGGTCGCGACCTCGGCCGGCTCGACGCGCACGCGGACGACGCCCTCCGAGACGAGCAGATCCTGCATCGAGCCTTCCCGCACCAGCCGGCCGGATGCGATGATCCCGACGACGTCGGCCATCTGCTGGACCTCGGCGAGCAGGTGGCTCGACACGAAGACGGTCTTGCCGATCGAGGCGAGGTGGCGGAGCGTCTCCCGGATCGCCACGATGCCCGCCGGGTCGAGCCCATTGGAGGGCTCGTCGAGCAGCAGCAACGCCGGGTCGTTGAGCAGCGCTCCCCCGATCCCCAGGCGCTGCTTCATCCCGAGCGAATAGCGGGACACCGGGTCGGTCGCGCGGTCGCGCAGGCCCACGATCTCGAGGACCTCGTCGATCCGCCCGGCCGGCGTCGGGGCGCCGCTCGCCGCGAGCGCTCGCAGGTTCTCCCGACCCGAGAGGTACGGGTAGAACGCGGGCGACTCCACGAGCGCGCCGACGTCGAACAGGCGGTGCCGGTCGCGGCGGGTGAACGGGCGGCCCAGCAGCTCGACGGCCCCGCCGTCGGCATGGATGAGCCCGGTCAGGACGCGCATCGTGGTGGTCTTGCCCGCGCCGTTCGGGCCGAGGAAGCCGTAGACGACGCCCGCGGGGACGCTCAGGTCCAGGCCGTCGAGCGCCAGGCGCGACCCGTAGCTCTTCCGGAGCCCGCGGGTGGCGAGCGCGAGTGTCGGGTCGATCATCGGGATCGCCTCCCGCGTTGGCCGGGTTGCGGTGGGACGTGGCTAGACATCGGGAGTGACCTCTTCGTGTGAGGCGACGGCGCGCGTCGCTGCGATGGCCGAGATGCGCTCCGCGATGATCCGGAACAGGCGCCCCATGTCGCGCAGCTCGTCCGGTTCGAGCAGGCCCAGGACCCGGGCGAGGCCGTCGCGCTGCATGCCCCGCATGCCGGCAATGAGGTCCAGCCCGCGGGGCGTCAACCGGCATTCGACGACCCGCCGGTCGTCCATGCGGTGCGCGCGCTCCACGTAGCCCGGCCGCTCCAGTCGATCGACGAACTGCGATGCGGTCGTGAGCGTCACGCCGAGGTGACTGGCGACCTGGCCGATCGAGAGCGACCGCGCCTGTGCCAGCTCGTGGATGAACCGGAGCTGGCCAAGGGTCAGCTCGGTGTCCATCCAGTCGGCGCCCGGGCCGCCGGCGAGCATCACGCTGGTAGCATCCTCGACGAGGTCGACGACCGCCTGGACGTCGGGTCGGATCGGAGTTGCTTCGCTCATAGGCACATAGTGTGTATATCAACACACTATGTGTCAAGTGACGCACAATTGGCGTGTCGTCGCACAATTGGCGACGCGGACCTGCGCGAGACAGGACCTGCGCGAGACAGGACGGGACCTGAGCGGTCGCGGCCGCCCGGTAGACTGCGCGCGATGGTCGACGTCGCCGCCTGGACCCGCAGCCCCGTGCTCCAGGGGGAGCGCGTCCGCCTGGAGCCGCTCGACGAGGAGCACCTGCCGGGGCTCCTCGCGGCCGCGGCGGACCCCGTCACCTGGACGTGGCTCTTCGAGCCACTCGACAACGAGGCCGCCCTCCGGGCGTGGCTCGCCGACGCGCTCCGCGCCCGCGACGCCGGCACGGAGATGCCGTTCGCCACGCTCGACGCGCGGAGCGGCCGCGTCGTGGGGAGCACACGCTACCTCGCGATCGTGCCGGCCCACCGGCGCCTGGAGATCGGCTGGACGTGGCTCGCACCGGCCGCCTGGGGGACCGGCATCAACGTGGAGGCGAAGCTCCTCCTGCTGACCCGTGCGTTCGACACGCTCGGCGCGATGCGGGTGGAGCTCAAGACGGACGCCCGGAACGAGCGCTCGCGGGCGGCCATCCTGGCGCTCGGCGCGCAATTCGAGGGCGTCTTCCGCAAGCACATGCGGATGGCTGACGGCCGAATCCGCGATTCCGCCTGGTACGCGATCACCGACGACGACTGGCCCGCGGTTCGGACGCGGCTCGTTCGCCGCCTGGAGGGCCGGTGAGCGCGCAGTCGATCTCCGGGATGCGGCGCCTGGTCCGTCACCGGGCGCTCCGGGTAGTGGACGCGGCGTGGGATGATCGCGGAACGACCGCCGGGCACGACGCCCGCGGGGACGCGAACCACCAGGAGGGATCAGCGTGAAGGGGTTCATCGTCAGCCTTGTCGCCGCGGGCATCGCCCTCTGGGTCGCTGCGCGGTTGGTCCCGGGGATCACGATCCCATCGTCGGCGTTCGCGAAGCTCCCGGCCGACCTCGTCACCTTCGGGATCGTCGCGCTCGTCTTCGGCCTCGCGAACGCCCTGGTCAAGCCGACGGTGAAGATCATCTCGATGCCGATCTCGCTGCTGACCCTCGGGCTGGCCGGGATCGTGCTGAACGCGGCGCTCTTCCTGGGCACAGCGTGGATCTCCAACCAGATGGGCGGCAACATCCGGGTGGGTGACTTCCCACCACACCTGCTGACCCAGGCGACGCTCGTGGCCGCGTTGATCGGCTCGATCGTCGTCGGCATCGTCTCGGCCCTCGCGCGCATGGTCATCCCGGACTGACGGCGTGGACCCGGCGACGCCCGGCGAGGCTCGCGACCGGCTGGGGGTCCTCGCGCCCGCCCTTCGGGAGATCGCGCGACGGTACGGCACGCCGGCTTACGTCACGGACATCGCGTCCGTGGAAGCGGCCGCGGCAGCCGTCGGCTCGGCCTTCCCGGCGCCCTGGGAGCGACGCTACTCGCTGAAGGCAAACGACCTCCCGGCCCTGGTGGCACGCCTCGCGGGGCTGGGGTTTGGCGCGAACGTCGTCTCGCGCGGGGAGTGGGCGCTCGCGACGCGGGCCGGCGTCCCGAACGCCGACATCACGCTGGAGGGGATCGGCAAGACCGACGCGGACCTGCGGGCGGCCGCCCGAGCCGCCGCTGCCGGCGTGCCGCTCCGGTGGGTCGCGCTGGAGTCGGCGGACGAGGCTGCCGCCCTGGCGCGCGCCGTCCGCGCGATCGACGACCGGATGACGGCCACCGCGCGCGTAGACGCGGCAGGGCAGGTGGCCGCCGGCCGAGGCCCCGGAGTCGGCGACGTCCGACTCCGCGTGGACGTGCTCCTTCGGCTCAATCCCGAGGTTGACCCCGAGACGCACCGAGGCCTGGCGACCGGCGCGGCCGTTTCGAAGTTCGGGCTCACCGCGGACGAGATGGCGGCCGCGCTCGATGCGGGCGGCGGGCCGGACGGGCCGCTCCGGTTTCGCGGCCTTCACCTCCACGTCGGATCGCAGCTGGGCGCCGCCGGTGCGTGGCGGGACGCGGTCCGGCGGGGGCTGGCCCTGCTTGCGCTCCTGCGCGGCGGGCTGCCGACATTCGACACGCTCGACGTCGGCGGCGGCTTCCCCGTCGCGCCGCTCGGCGTGCCGGTTCCGGACCCGGGCCGCTTTGCCCGGGAGCTCCCCGCGCTCCTGGCGGCCATTCCGGCGGACCGGCGCCCGGACCGCCTCGCGGTCGAGCCCGGCCGCGTGCTGGTGGCGCGCGCGGGTTGGATCGTGGCGCGCGTCCTCCATGTCCGAGAGCGGATCGGGCCGCCCGGCGAGCCCGCCCGGCTGGACCGGTCCGGACCGCTCAGCCTTGCGGTGGTGCCGCGCGAGGCCCGCACGGACGATCGCGCGGAGCGGCTGGTCGTGATCGACGCGGGGATGACGGAGCTGATGCGGCCCGCGCTCTACGGCGCTGAGCACGCGGTCGTCGCGCTCACGTCGCGGGGACACGCCGTGGCCTCCGCGCTGGAGGCCGTCCACACCGGCAGGTCCGCGGCCTGGGGCGCTGCGGCCGCCGATCGAGACGCGATCCGCGCCGCCCGCGAGGCGGCAACCGGGCACTCGCAGCGGCTCGACGAGGCGAGCGCGGCCAGCGGCTGGCGGCTCGTCCGCGTGGACGGCCCGATCTGCGAGTCCACCGACACGTTCGGCGAGCACCGGCTGCCGCCGCTCCGGCGTGGCGACCTGGTCGCGATCCGTGACACGGGGGCGTACGGGGCGGCGATGCGCTCCGCGTACAACGGCCGCCCGCGACCGCCGGAGGTGTTCGTGGAGGTCGACGGCTCGCTGACACTCGCCCGTCGGCGCGGCGGACTCGCCTCGCTCGGCTGACAGCCGTCGGAAGCGGGCCCCGGCGGGTCGGCCGCGCCGCGCGCGGGTCGGCCGCGCCGCGCACGGTAGGATGGCCAGATGAGCGAGGGTGGCGATCCGGGGCAGGTCCGCACGTCGGAGCGCGACCGATTCCGGGCGCGCCTGGCCGGCCGGCCGCTCGTCGCCGACGGCGCCACCGGCACGCTCCTCTTCTCACGCGGAATCCCACAGCGGGCCTGCCTGGACGAGCTGGTCCTCTCGCGGCCGGACCTCGTGGGCACGATCCACCGTGAATACCTCGACGCAGGCGCCGACATCGTGGAAACGGCGACCTTCGGCGCAAACCGCATTCGGCTCGCGGGCTGGGGCCTGGGCGATCTCACCGCGCGGCTGAACCGGCGGGCAGCCCAGCTCGCGCGCGAGGCCCGTGACGTTGCCGGGCGCGATGCCCTTGTCGCGGGGTCGATCGGACCCCTGGGCCGTCCCGCGCACGGCGACCTGGGAGTCGGCGACGCAGCCGCCCGGGCCGCGTTCCGCGAGCAGCTCGACGGGCTCCTGGAAGGCGGGGTGGACCTGCTGATCCTCGAGACGTTCCACGACTTCGACCAGCTCCTCCTTGCGATCGGCGAGGTCCGGGCCGCGACCGGCCTCCCGGTCGTCGCGTCGATGACGTTCGGCGAGGAGCTGGGCCTCGCCGACGGCCGGACGCCGGAAGCGGCAGCAGCGGTGCTTGCCGGTGCCGGCGCCGATGCGCTGGGGGTCAACTGCGGCGTGGGCCCCAGCGCCTCGCTCGACGCGCTGGGCCGGATGGACCCGGGACGCCACGGGCTGCCGGGCTCGTTCATGCCGAACGCGGGGCTGCCGCAGCGGATCGAGGGCCAGTTCGTCTATGCCGCCAACCCGGCCTGGTTCGGCGAGGTCGTGCCCCTGGCGCTGGCGGCCGGTGCCCGGATCGTGGGCGGCTGCTGCGGGACCACGCCGGCGCACGTCGCCGCGATGCGAGCGGCGGTGGACCGGTCGATCACTGCAGAAGGCACATCCGGCGAGCCAACCGAGCGCACGACGCGGCGGCCCGTGCTGGTCGAGACGCCGCGTGCCACGCCACCGACAGGGATCGAGCCCGCTGCGGTCGACGTGCCCGCCCCCACCGCGCTCCTCGGGAAGCTCCGGGCCGGGGCGTACGTCATCTCCGTGGAGATCGATCCACCCCGCTCGATCCGGATCGAGCGGACCGTGGACGCGGCGCGCCTCCTCGCCGCGGCCGGGACCGACTGCGTCAACATCAGCGACTCGGCGATGGCGCGCGTCCGCATGGGGGCACTGGCGGTGGCGTTCGGGATCCAGCACGACCTGGACCTCGAGTGCGTCGTCCACCTCACGACCCGCGACCGGAACCTGATGGCCCTCGAATCGGAGCTGCTCGGGGCGCACGCGCTGGGCGTCCGGAACATCCTGGCCCTGACCGGCGATCCGCCGCGCGTTGGCGACTACCCCACCGGGACCGGCGTCTGGGACGTCGACTCCATCGGTCTCGTGCGGATCCTCGCCCGGCTCAATCGCGGCGAGGACGAGGCTGGCGCCCCGATCGGCGCCCGGGCCGGCTTCACCATCGCCTGCGCGCTCGACCCAACGGCCGAAGATCCCGCCCGCGAGTGGGACCGGCTGGCGCAGAAGCTCGAGGCAGGCGCGCAGCTCGTCATGACGCAGCCGCTCTTCGACGCGGCGCAGGTGGAGGCGATGCTCGCCGAGGCACGGCGCCGCTTTGGGCCGGGCGGCTTCCCCGTCCCGCTGCTCCTCGGCGTCCTGCCGCTCCAGTCAAGCCGGCACGCCGAGTTCCTCCACCACGAGGTCCCCGGGATCACGATCCCCGAGATGACGCGCGCGGCGATGCGGGTGGCCGGCGAGGCGGCCGCGGAAGTGGGCCTGGAGACGGCGCTGGCCCTGCTCCGCGACGTGGGGAGCGCGGTGGCAGGCACCTACGTGATGCCGTCGTTCGGGCGCTACGAGCAGGCCGCGGAGCTGGTGCGGCGCCTGCGGGCCGAGATGCCGGCGGCCGCGGCCACCCCCGGCCCCGGGACGGAGCGCCCGACGGAGCGCCCGACGGAGCGCCCGGCCGCGCCTCCTGCCGCGCTCGGATAGACTCAACTCATGGGAGCAACCGACACGATGGAGCTGTTCTTCGAGCAGCTGAACGGGGGATCGCGCGAAGACGCGGTCGCGCTGATGGACGAGCGGATCGAGATGCGGATCCACGTCGGCGAGAACGCTCGGACGCTTCGCGGCCTGGAGCAGGTCAGCGGCTGGTTCCTCCGCGCCGACGCCGGCCTGAAGATGATCCCGGGTGCCGTCCAGGACATGGGGAACACGTACCAGGCGGACCTGCTCGTCGTGAGACCCGGCGCCGAGTCCCAGCACCTGGATGCCGCGTTCCGCGTCGAGGCCGGCAAGATCACCTCGATCAACCTGACGCCGCGTCGCTGACGGCGCGGCGCCGCGCGGCTCAGGCCCGGAACCCCGGCGCCTCGGGGCGCCCGCACGCGAACGCCCCTGGGCGCCCGCACGCGATGGCTACGGGGCCGGCGTGATGGCCCCGTTGGTGATCGCCGGCCCGACCGCCGCCGGGATCACGAGCTGATCGCCGAGCGCGAGCTTGTTCGGGTCCTTGATCTGCGGGTTGGCCTTCACGATCTGGTCGACGGTGACCCCGAACTTCTTCGCGATCCGCGAGAGCGTGTCGCCCGCCGCGACCGTGTAGGCGGTCGCGCTGGGTGACGGCAGGGCCGTGGCTGAGGGCGCCGCGGACGCGCCCGGCGAGGCGCTCGCGAGCGGCGTCGGGCTCGCCGTTGCGCCCCCACCGCCGCCGGGGAGGCCGCGGAGCAGAAACGGCGTCGCGAAGAGCGCGATGCCGACGATAAGGACGATCAGCCCGTAGAGGACCGGGCGCGGCAGCGCCGCAAGCCCACCGCCGCTCGACTTGAGCGACGGGTAGCCCTCGAAGCGCCGCGGTCGCTCCCACGACGGCGCTGCAGGATCCACGGCGGCCCGGTCCGGGGCGCGCTCGATCGCGCGGTCCCGGTCGCTGTCGCGCCCCGGCACCCGCCGCGACGGATCACCCGGGGTGTAGCCCACGGCCTCCCCCCGCGACGGCTCGGCGCGCGGAGTGCCGCGCGGCGCGTCCAGGTCGGCGGGCACGAATGGGACCCCTTCCACCCGGTTGGGTTGTGACGCGCGACCGGCAAGGAACGCGGGCGCGGCCGGCCCGGGCGGGACGAGCTCCGGTTCGCGATCCCCGTAAGCGGGTGGCGCGGCCGGCCGGGCCGGACCATCGTCGGCCGGGCCCGCGGAAGCTGCGAGGCCGCCGAGCGCCGAGCCCGACCAGGCGCCGAAGCCGGGGCTTACCGCTGCGTCCTCGCGTTCGGGCGCCGTGTCCCGCGCGGAGGCGCCGCCCCCGCCTGCATCATCGCCATCCTCGTCGATGGGCCCTCCTGGGCCGGCTCTGGGGCCCCCTCCTGGGCCGGCTCCGGGGCCGGCGGCAGCGCCCGCGTCGGGCGCCCACGGCGGCGGCGCCGTCCAGTCGGCCCGCCGCGGGCGCGGCGGCAGCGCCGGCGCGGCCTGGGGCGCGCTCGGTCGGCCCGCCGCGTCGCCGGATCGCTCCCCCTGCCGTGGCGCCGTTGGCGTCTCGCGAAGTGCCCGGGTCGGCTCGTCCTTCGGCGGTGCGGCCTCGCGCCGCGCCCAGTCGAGGAACGTCGGGCAGCCGGGGAATGAGGACGAGAGGCAGTAGGCGGCCTGGTGGGCGAGCGCGCGGGTTGCGGCGGGGCTCTCCGCGAAGCAGCGGTGCTGATGATTGGGCACTTCGGACCGGTGGTCCCGGTCTTCGTCCAATGCAACGAACGGACACACGACCTGTCGCTCGGTTCCCGTGGCGCTGCGCTCCGTCATGCCGCCGATCATACCGGGGATGCCATCGCCTGAGCTGGCCGCGCGCGACTCGCGAGCCGAACGCCCTCCCCTACCCCCGGCGGCGGTAGGTCCAGATGGCGAGCGGGGCGAAGACCGCGACGATCCCGGCGATCCAGCCCAGCGCGAGGAGCACCGTCCCGGCGTCGGGCGTGCCCAGGATAAGCCCGCGGGCGGCGTTCACCACGACCGTGACCGGGTTCGCTTCAGCGATCGGGCGCAGCCAGTCCGGCATCGTGGCCACCGGCACGAAGGCCGAGCTGGCGAAGGTGAGCGGGAAGACCGGGATGAAGATCGCCCCCTGGGCGGCCTGGGCCGACTTCGCCCGGAGCCCGATGTTCGCGGACAACCAGCTGATCGAGTAGCCGAAGAGGGTCACGAGCACAAGGGCGAGCGCGAACTCCGCGACGCTGCCGGTGAAGCGGAAGCCGATGAGGAAGCCCACCACCGTCATGACGGCGACGGTGTAGGCGTTGCGCAGGAGGTCCGCGAACGTTCGCCCGATCAGCACCCCGGAGGGCGCCATGGGAAGCGAGCGGAAGCGGTCGATGATCCCCTTCTGGAGGTCCTCGGCGAGCCCGATCGCGGTGCCCGTCCCGCCGAAGACAACGGTCTGGACGAAGATGCCCGGCATCAGGAACGTCACGTAGTCGATGCCCGGCGTCTTGATCGCGCCGCCGAAGACGAACGCGAAGAGCAGCACGAACATGATCGGCGTGATCGTGTCGACGACAAGGAGCTGCGGGTTCCGGACCACCGCCAGCATGTTCCGCCAGGCGAGCGTGATCGAGTCGGTGACGATCCACATGGGCCGTCGACGGCTCTGCGGGGTCGGGCGGCCTGCGGTGGCCGATGCAGTTGCGGCGGTCATGCTGCGTTCCTCTTCGCGGGGCGGCGGAAGCGTCGGCGAGGGCCCGCGGCCGCAGCGGCGCCGGTGCCGTCGGCCGGGGGCCCGTCCTCGGCGCGATGGCCGGTGAGGGCCAGGAAGACATCGTCCAGGCTGGGCCGGTGAATGGAGAGCTCCGCGATCTCCAGGCCGGCCCCGTCGAGCCGGCGGACGACCTCTGCCAGGGTTCCCGCTCCGTGGTGGACGGGGAGGTGGATGCGACCCTCGCCGGCGTCGGCCCGCGGCTCGGCGGCCGCAAGTGGGCGGAGGAGTTCCAGCGTTTCGGCGGTCCGCTGCGGGTCGGCGACCCGGACGTCCACGACGTCCTCGCCAAGGCGATCCTTCAGCTCGTTCGCGGTCCCCTCGGCGATGAGCAGGCCGTCGTCGATCACGGCGATCCGGTTCGCCAGGCGGTCGGCCTCCTCGAGGTACTGGGTGGTCAGGAGGATCGTCGTCCCGTCCGCGACCAGGCTCTCGATCACGTCCCAGAGCCCCAGGCGGCTGGCCGGGTCAAGCCCGGTGGTCGGCTCGTCCAGGAACAGGACCTCCGGGCGGCCGACGAGGCTCGCGGCCAGGTCCAGGCGGCGGCGCATACCCCCGGAGTAGGTGCGGGCGGGTCTGCCGCCGGCGGCGACAAGATCGAAGGTCGCGAGCAGCTCGTCGGCCCGAGCCCGTGCCGCGGGCCGGCCGATGTGGAGCAGCCGGCCAACCATCTCCAGGTTCTCGCGGCCGGTCAGGTTCTCGTCCACGGCCGCGAACTGGCCGCTGAGGCCGATCGCGGCGCGCACGGCGTCCGGCTCGTGCAGGACGTCGTGGCCGGCCACGGTGGCGCGGCCGCCGTCCGGGTGCAGGAGCGTGGTCAGGATGCGGACCGCTGTCGTCTTCCCGGCGCCGTTGGGGCCAAGGAGGCCAAGGATCGTCCCGGCCGGGACGGCCAGGTCGATCCCCCGCAGGGCGTGGACGCTGCCGTAGGACTTGCGGAGTCCCTCGGCGGAGATGGCGAGCTCGAGCATGAAATCCTCGTGGTCCGGCGTGCGATGTGCAGGCGCCAATCACTCCTTCGGACGACAGGGCCCCGCGGATGGGACAGTGGACCCTGCCGGTCCGCCTGTTGTCAAGGGGGCCGTGAAGAGGATGCGCACGCAGATGCCCCTTCAGGCCCCTCCAGGCAACTCAGCTGCCCGCCGGCTGCGAGGGCCCAGGTTCCACGGTCACGAAATCGTATGAACCATCAGCGTACTGTCGGAAGATCGTGACCCGCGCCGAACCGTTCACGCGGGGACCGTGGTCATCCCACCCCACCGACTGCTCGCCGGCTGCAGCCAGGATGTTCTTGCAGGCTTCAGCCGTGATCTTGCCTTGCACTGTGCCGCGCCGGCCGATCCACGACCTGACGACGCGGACAGCCTGGATTCCGGCGATGACGTGAATGACGAACTGGACCGGGTCCGACCGCATGATCTGTTCCGTGACCCCGATCGCCTGGACGAGCAGGTCCAGGGAGCCCGGGCTCGCGTCGACCACGCGGAACCCTGCGTCCCCGATCCGGAGCGGCCGCAGACGTTCGGCAGAGTCGCCGCCGCGGCGTCGCGATTCACGGCGCGCTTCCTTGTCGAACTCGACGAGCCGGTAGCCGACCTCCGAGAGCAGTGGAGGATCGAACTCCCAGAACAGGTACGTCTCCCCTGGCCCCTGCTCGCGTAAGGCGCTGTCAAGCCGGGACGCCTCGGCGATCAGTTCGCCCGGAACGCGGCCAGGCTCCTCAGGCCGTCCATCGCTGGTCATCTGTGCGGCTCCCCCTCATGCGTTCCGTGCGCTGCGCTGGCCACATCTTCCTCCATGCAGAGGCCGCCGCGCGTCGCG
>JANXWH010000057.1 GCA_025351245.1 Chloroflexota bacterium
CATCACGAGCTCGAATATCAACTACCGCAGAGGCTACGAGCCGCTTCTGCCCGGCGTGTACCTGTCCCAGTACCCGTCGGTCTACCGTGACTTCGGCGGCGACGAGGAGCGCGCGGTCGACGTGAGCTTCCGCCACCTCCGCGACCTCCTCCACACGACCATTCCGCCGGAGTCGGTGGCGGCGATCATCCTCGAGCCCGTGCAGGGCGAGGGCGGCTACATCCCGGCACCGCCGGCCTTCCTGCAGATCCTCCGGAGGGTCTGCGACAAGCACGGCATCCTGCTCATCGCGGACGAGGTCCAGTCGGGCTTCGGGCGCACCGGGAAGATGTGGTCGTTCGAGCACGCCGGGATCGTCCCCGACGTCGTCTGCATGGCGAAGGCAATCGCGAATGGGCTGCCGCTCTCCGCGCTCGCGAGCTCCAGGGCGCTCCAGGAGCGCTGGGGCAAGAGCGCCCACGGCACCACGTACGGCGGCAACCCCGTCAGCTGCGCCGCTGGAATCGCCGTCCTCGAGACGATCCGGGCCGAGCGGCTCGTGGAGAACAGCGCCACGCGCGGGGCCGAGCTGATGGCCGGCCTGCGCGCCATCGCAGCGGACGACCCGCGGATCGGCGACGTTCGCGGCCTGGGGCTGATGATCGGGGTGGAGTTCGTCCGCGACGGCGTCACGCGGGAGCCCGACGGGGCACTCTGCGAAACGGTGATCCAGGGCTGCGCCGACGAGGGGCTGCTGGTCATCTCGTGTGGCGTCGAGCACAACGTGATCCGCTGGATCGCACCGCTGAACGTCACGTCTGCAGAGATCACCGAGGCGCTCGGCATCTTCCGCCGCGTACTCCGCTCGCTGCCGGCCCGGCCGGAGGCCGGCGGCGTCTGACCTCGGCGGTTGCGCGCCCGTTCGGCCGGCGGCGCCCCCGCGGGATGCCGGCCGGCCGTCCGGCTACCGCCGCGTGCTGTTGGTCAGGAACGCCATGACGTCCGCAAGCCGGAAGCGGCGATCGCCTCGGCGGCAGACGCGGAAGAACGGAAGCTCGCCGCGGTCGCCGAGGCGCTTCACGGTATTGACGTGGAGATGGAGCATCTCCGCAACTTCGCTCGCGGTGAGGAGAGGTCCAAGCTCGCTGACGGCCATTCGGTTCCTCGCCTGATCGGTGGCGGTCGCACAAGGCACGTGAAGTGGCAACAGGTAGGGTGCGACCCGCTTCGTGGGGGAGCGTAGGGGTCCGGTTGGGCCGCGCCAAGCCGTACCTTCGGTCTAGGAGGGTCGTATGGCGCAGTCGGGGTTGGGACGCGGGCCGACGGCCTGCGGCTCGCGACGGCGCGCCTGCTGCGCACGGGAATCGGCCCCTGGGCCGGCGCGACGGTCCATCTGGCACATGACACACCCGAGAACGCAATGCCAGCATTCAGCGTCGGGCCGGCGCCGCGGGCACGGGCAGGAAGCGGCCCGGCACCGCGGGCACGGGCATGAAGCGGCCCGGCACCGCGCCTCCGTGCCATGCGACGAGGAGCCGACTCCACACCATGACGGCCAGTGCCTCGATCGAGCCGGTGCACGTGACGATCGCCTCCGAGACGGTGCGCTGGGATGACTTCAGCGGGCTGCTTCAGCGCGGCGTGTTCTGCCAGCTCGCGGCCCGCTGCTCGGTCCAGGACTTCCTCACCGGGCAGCTGGGGATCGACCCCGACTACGTCCGGGATCGGATCGCGACCGTGTTCGTGGACGGCTCGGTGGTGGACGACCTCCAGACCGCCACGCTCCGGCCGGGCTCGACGCTCACCCTCTCTGCGGCGATGCCCGGGCTGGTGGGCGCGACCCTGCGAAAGGGCGGCTTCTACTCCGCCATGCGGTCGGAGATCAGCTGGAAGGCCGATGACGACGCGCGCCAGCGGCTCGATGGACCACCCGACACGATCCGGCTCAAGCTCTTCAACACCGTCCTCCGGGAGATCGGCCCGGCGCTGCTCCGGCGCGGCGTCCTCGTCGATCGCGGGGAGGCGATGGGCGCCCTGCGAGCCTGGTGCAGCGACGTGAACAACGACGCTCCCGAAGGGAAGTGGGTGTCCCTCCACGTGGCCTCACGATGAAGCGGGTTCGGCGGTGACCGTGACGATCAAGCTGTTCGCCTCATTCCAGAAGGGTCGCTTCGCGGTCGAGTCGAGGGACTACCCGCCGTCGACGACCGTGGAGGACATCGTGAACGATCTCCACATCCCGAAGGTCGAGATCGGGGTCCTGCTGGTGAATGGTCGGCACGTCAACCTCGATCACTGTCCGGACGGCGGCGACGTGCTGGCGATCTTCCCGGTCATCGGAGGCGGCTGATCGTCCGTCGTCGAGCGGGGCCTCTCCGACGGCCGGCGCGCGCGGTCCGGGGCGGCGGCTGACCGCTCCCGAGCCCGCGGCCTGCGAGCGTGCACCGGGTGAGCACTCCGACCGCCGGCGATCCCGCCGCGGGTAATCCTGTGTCACCGGACGCACCGCACGACCGCCGACCGGTCGTTTCGGTTACCGGGTGCACATCACGGCCACACCCCGCCTCCTCGCCGGTCGCAGTGGTCACCGCGTGCACAGGCCGTGGGTCACGGTCGCGTCCCAGGACGTGGTGGTGTCTCAGGCCATGCTGGTACCAGCCGGCGCAACGTGTCGCTCGCGGCGGATATCGGCTGAGCCGATCAGATGCGGGAGCCACGAGCGTGGAGACGCGGCGTAAGCCGTGGTTGGCCGCGTTTCCGAGCGTGGACCGGGCGAGTCTGATCGGCTGAGCCGATTTCGCGCAGCGGTCCCCGGGCCCCGAGCGCGCCCAGCCGCGTCACCGGGCGGGTGCGGCCGATCGCGCGGCCCACGTTCTCGCTCATGCCTCGCCCGCAATCGGACTGACCGGGAAGAACGGACGCTGGACGGCGCCCGGTACGCCACGGACACTCCTCGGCCAGGTGCCGGTGATCTCTTCGCCAGCGCGTCGTGAGCGCAGCATTGACGAGCATTCCGGGGCCTGGCCGTGGCTCCCGCCGCCTCCGGGAGACATCCCGCTGCGGCCCCACCAGGGATAGTGATCACGGGGCCCTCATTCCTGAGGATTCCCGACCCGACCCGGCCCGGCCGGCCCGTCCGACCCGGCGCGGAACGGCGCCCGGCGCGGAACGGCGCCCGGCGCGGCATGGCGCCCGGCTGGTGCGGCGCAGCGGCCGGCGCCCCGCGAGTTGCTGATCCCGCGCCGCTGACCCCGACCGGCCCGGCCCAGCAGCCAGCCACCGCCGGCGCGGCAGCGGGCCCCCGCCGGCGCGCGCGGTCAGCCGGCGCGCGCGGTCAGCCGGACAATCGGACAGCCGGTCGAC
>JANXWH010000075.1 GCA_025351245.1 Chloroflexota bacterium
GCCCGCCGCGAGGGCGGGCCCATCCGCTTCCAGGAGCTCGAGGAGTCGCTCGTCGCCCAGCGCGCCCATCTTGACTGCCTCGCCCAGCGCGCCGCGCAGCTCGCGTGGATCCAGCGTCCGCAGGAACCTGACGTCCGTGATGTTCGCCGCGGCCTGGTGGAAGGCGCCAACGAGGTTCTTTCCCTCGGGAAGGTCGACGGCCGTCTTGCCGCCGATCGAGCTGTCCAGCTGGGCGACGAGCGTCGTCGGGACGTGGACCAGCGGGACGCCGCGTAGCCAGGTCGCCGCCAGAAACCCGGCCGCGTCGCCCAGCGCACCGCCGCCGATCGCGACGATCGGGTCCGTCCGCTCGGCCCGCAGGTTCGCCAACTGGCGCGCCGCGTCCTCGATCACGCCGAGCCGCTTGGCATCCTCGCCGCGCGGGAGCAGGATCCGCTCGGTCGGGATCCCGGCAGAGGCCAGCGCGTCGGCCAGCGCCGCGCCGGCGACCTCCCATGCGCGCGGCTCCGAGACGAGGATGGCGCGACGCGCCTCCAGGCTGCCGAGCGCGGCCACGACCCCGGCCGCGGCCGTGCCGTCCCCCAGCTCGTAGCGGCCCAGCGGGGTCTCGGCGCGCAGGAGCAGCGTCCCGTCGGGAATCGGGTCATCCAGGTGTCGCTCGAGTGTCTCCACGATCCCTGCCAGCCCCACGATGCCGTTCACGCGAAGCGCCGGCCCGTAGAACGCGGCCCGCGTCGCGGCGAGGCCGCGCATCGTGGCAACCGGGTCGCGCCCGCTGAGCAGCGGCCGCGGATTCGGAGAGTTCCGCACCCGCTGGGCGAGGATCTCGGGCGGGGCGTCGAGCCAGGCGGCCATCCGTCCGTGGTAGAGGCGCCACCGGTTGCGCGGGTCCACGGGGGCACCGCCGCCCGTGGCGATGACGCGGGTGAGGCCGGGTCGAGAGTCAGCCGGCCCCAGCGCCTCGATCGCGCGGCGCTCGCGGGCCCGGAAGCCCGGCTCGCCTTCCTCGGCGAAGATCGACGGGATCGGGCGGCCGGCGTCGCGCTCGATCTCCTCGTCAATATCGACGAACGTCGCCGCGTGGCGACGCGAGAGGCGGCGTCCCACCGCGCTCTTGCCGCTCCCGGGCAATCCGACGAGGACCAGGTCCACGGGCAGGCCCTAGTCGTCCCCGCCGGACCCGGCGGCTCCCGATCCGGGGCCCACCGGCGCGACGGGGCCCGCGTTGCCACCGTCGCCGTCAGCTTCGTCCGGCGCCGGCAGGCGGGTGATCCGCTCGACGTATCGCGCCAGGTTGTCCTGGACCTCGACGAGGGAATCGCCGCCGAACTTCTCGAGCACCGCCGCGGTCAGCGTCAGGAGCACCATCGCCTCGCCGATCACGCCCGCGGCCGGGACCACGCTGATGTCCGAGCGCTCGTAGTGGGCCTTCTCAACCGCCGCGCCGCTCACGAGATCGGCCGACGGCAACGGTCGCGCAAGCGTCGAGATCGGCTTCACCGCGCCGCGGACCACCAGCGGCTGCCCGTTCGTGATGCCGCCAGTCAGGCCGCCCGCGTTGTTCGATCGGTGGATCCACGCCCCACCCGCGTCGCGGCCCTCGATCACGTCGTGGACCTCTGAGCCGAGCAGCCGGGTCTGCGCGAACCCCAGCCCCAGCTCCACGCCCTTCACGCTCTGGATGCTCATGACGGCGGCGGCCACGGCGCCGTCCAGCCGGCGATCCCAGTGGACGTGGCTGCCCAGGCCGACCGGGAGCCCGTGGGCAACGACCTCGAAGACGCCGCCGACCGTGTTCCCCAGGGAGCGCGCCTCGTCGATCCGCGCGACCATCCGCGCCTCGGCGTCGGGGTCCGGGCAGCGGAGCGGGCTCGCCTCGGCCTCCGCGCGGCTCCGCGTGCAGTTACCCGGGTCCACGGTGACGCCGCCGACCTCTGCCGTGAACGACCAGACGTCGATGCCGAGCGCCGCGAGGAACGCGCGACAGACTGCGCCCGCCGCCACGCGCGCGGCGGTCTCGCGGGCGGAGGCGCGCTCGAGCACCGGGCGGGCATCGCTGAAGCCGTATTTCAGGGCGCCGGCAAGATCCGCATGCCCGGGCCGGAGGCGCGTCACCGGCTGCGCGCGCCGGTTGCCCTCCGCGGCGAGGACGGCGAGCTCGTCCGCCTGGGCCGGGGTGAGCGGCTCGACCTGCATCACGCGGGTCCAGTTCTCCCAGTCCCTGTTCCGGACAAGGAGGAGGATCGGCGAGCCGATCGTGAGCCCGTGCCGGACCCCGGACAGGATCTCCGCGCGGTCCTGCTCGATCGCCTGGCGGGCGCCGCGCCCGTAGCCGCCCTGGCGGCGGTGAAGGTCTTCCGCGATGGCCTCCACGGTCACGGACACGCCCGCGGGGAGCCCCTCGAGCGTGGCGCTGAGCGCCGGCCCGTGCGACTCCCCGGCGGTGAGGAACCGGAACGCGGTCATCCCGCTCCCGGATCACCCGGTTCGGCCGCGGACCCCGCCTCGGCCGCGGCGACCGCCAGCTCGGACTCCAGCTTCTCGCGCATCAGCTCCACCGGCGCGGGCTGCCCCGTCCAGAGCGTGAAGGCCGCTGCCCCCTGGTGCAGCAGCATCAGCTCGCCGTTCTGGGTTGGGCACCCGGCGGCCGCCGCGTCGCGCAGGAGCCGCGTCTGGGGCGGGTTGTAGATGAGGTCCAGGACCAGCAGGTCGGTCGGCAGCAGCTCGGCCGGGATGGGGCTGGCGTCCCCCGCCAGCCCCACGGACGTGGCATTGACAAGGACGCGGGCACGGGCGAGCTCCGCCTCGATGATCGACTCGTGCCAGGGCATCGCCCGCAGCTCCATGTGGGCGGCGCTGCGTCCGAAGAACTTCACCAGCGCCTCGGCGCGGTGCAGGTGGCGATTGAAGACGACGATGCGCTGGAATCCCTCGGTGACCAGCCCGTGGACAACGGCCCGGGCGCCGCCGCCGGAACCCAGGACGACGGCCTGGCGGGGCATCTTCTGCTTCCCGACCAGCCGGTCGAGCGCGACGCGGAAGCCCGGCACGTCCGTGTTGTGGCCGACGAGCTTGCGGCCCTCCTTCGTGATCGTGTTGACCGCGCCGGTGGCGTGCGCCTCCTCGGTGAGCCGATCCATCAGCGCGGCGACTTTCTCCTTGTGGGGGAGCGTCACGTTCGCGCCCAGGACGTCGTCGCCACGCAGCTCGGCAACCGCCTCCGCGAGCTCGGCTGGCGCCCGGTCCCAGAGCTCGTAGGTCGCCGGGATTCCAAGCGAATCCAGGGCCGCCTGCTGCATCGCGCCGGAGAGGGAGTGGCCCACCGGGTGGCCGATGAGCACGATCCGCTTCGTCATGCGCGCAACCTTTCCAGCTCGTCGAAGAAGCCCGGGTAGGAGACGTCGGCCGAGCCAGGTTGCCCGACGAGCGTGGTCCCCTGGGCGATGAGGCCCGCGATGGCAAATGTCATCGCAAGGCGGTGGTCGTCATAGCTGGCGACCGTCGCGCCCCGGAGCGCCCGGCCACCCTCGATCTCGATCTCGTCTCCGTCCGCCCGGATCCGGGCACCGAGGGCCGCGAGCCCGGCGACGATCCCGGCGACGCGGTCCGATTCCTTGTGGCGCAACTCCCCAATGCCGCGGATCCGGCTGCGACCGGACGCAACCGCGGCGGCGAGGCAGAGGATCGGGATCTCGTCGATCGCCCCGGCGACCTCGGCGGGATCCACGTCGATTCCATGAAGCGAGCTGCTCCGGACGGCGAGATCGGCGATCGGCTCGCCGGACACCCCGCCCGCGCCGGTCCCGACCGGCCCTTCCTCGATCTCGGCGCCCATCCGCCGCAACAAGTCGATGATCCCACGCCGCGACGGGTTCGTCCCGACATTCCGGAGGAGCAGGTCCGCGTCGGGGTGGATGGCCGCTGCCACCAGCCAGAACGCCGCCGCCGACACGTCACCGGGGACCCGTTCGTCCAGCGGCAGGACCGTGGCCGGCCCGTCGACCATGTGAATCGCGCCGCCGTCGTCGAAAAGCTCGGTGCGGATGGGCACGCCGCGGGCGCGCAGCATGCGCTCGGTGTGGTCGCGCGTGGGCAGCGCCTCGCGCACCGCCGTCGTGCCCGTGGCGGCCAGCCCGGCAAGCAGCACGCACGACTTCACCTGGGCGCTCGGGACCAGGGTGGCGTGCTCGATGGCGCGGAGCCTTGTCGTGCCGGTGATCGCGAACGGCGCCAGCGTCGTGCCGGCACGTCCGGCGATCGCCGCCCCCATCGCGACGAGGGGCGCGGCCACGCGTGCCATCGGCCGGCGGCGGAGGGACTCGTCCCCGTCCAGGACGCCAAAGCCCGGCAATCCGGCCAGGATGCCTGCCACCAGGCGGAAGGTCGTGCCGGAGTTGCGGCAGTCCAGGACGCCGACCGGTTCCAGGAGGGCAGCGCGTCCCGGCGAGACCACGTGGTAGTCCACGCTGCGGGCGTCGCCGCCGAGCCGCGTCACGCTGGCTCCAAGGGCGGTCGCCACGTCGGCGGTCGCCCGCACGTCGTGACCGTCGCCCACGCCCGTGATCCGGCTCTCGCCCGCGGCAAGGAGCGCCAGGAGGAGCGCCCGGTGGCTGATTGACTTGTCGCCGGGCAGCCGGATCTCGCCCCGCAACCGGCGCGCGGGGCGCACGGACACCCGGTCCGCGACGGGCGCGCCGAGCATGACCGGCCTCAGTCCTTCGAGCCGGCGGCGGAAATTGCGCCCCCGCGGGGCGCATGGAGCGGGGCGGCCTGTGCGTGCACCGGCCGGACGGCCGCGACGAGCGCGGCGAACTGGTCCAGCGTGACGGACTGGTCCCCGTCGGAAAGTGCCTCCTCCGGGCGCGGGTGGACCTCGATCAGGAGACCATCTGCCCCGATCGCGGCCGCTGCCAGCGAGAGCGGGGCCACCAGCCAGCGTTTCCCGGTCGCATGCGACGGGTCTATGACCACGGGCAGGTGCGTCAGCTCGTGCAGGAGCGGCACGGCCGCGATGTCGAGCGTGTTGCGCGTGGCGGTCTCGAAGGTTCGGATGCCCCGCTCGCAGAGGATCACGTTCGGGTTGCCGCTCGACATCACGTACTCGGCGGCCATCAGCCACTCCTCGATCGTGCCGGAGAGGCCCCGCTTGATGAGCACCGGCCGTCCGGCCTTGCCCACGGCCATGAGCAGCGAATAGTTCTGCATGTTTCGCGCGCCGATCTGGAGGATGTCGGCGTACTCGGCGACGGGCTCCACCTGGCCGGGCTCCATCACTTCGGTGATCACCGGCAACCCGGTCCGCTCGCGAGCCTCGGCCAGGAGCCGCAACCCGTGGAGGCCCAGGCCCTGGAACGAGTAGGGGCTCGTGCGCGGCTTGAACGCGCCGCCGCGCAGCACGTCGGCGCCGGCAGCCGCGACCGCGTCAGCGGTCTCGAAGAGCTGCTCCCGCGACTCGACGGCGCATGGCCCGGCCATGATCGCGAGCGAGCCATCCCCGATCCGGAGGTCGCCCACTTCTACCACCGTGTCCTCGGGGTGGAACGCCCGCGAGGTCAGCTTGAACGGGCGGTTGGTTCGACTGACGGACGCCACGCCCGGCAGGGAGGTCAGCCGGGCGCCGAGGCGGTCCAGCCGGGCGCCGCCCTCACCGAGCACGGCGATCACCGTGCCGGCCGCTCCCCGGTTCTCGTGGGGCGTCAGCCCCTCATCGAGGATCTGGCTGCGGACGGCATTGAGCGCTTCCTCGCTCGCTCCCAGCGACATGACGACGAACATGTGGCCTCGCCTCGCGTGCCGATCCGGCCGTGCCGGGCAGGGAAGTGACGGAAAAAGAAAAAAGCAGAGGCGTGCGACCCCTGCTTCCACCCGGCACGAGCCGTGCCTCGGAGCCTACGCCCCGCGGACGGTCATGCCGGGTCCATAAAGAGGAAGTGGTGCGCCTGCACGGTGCCCGGACGATAGCGGCCGCCGGCCGACCCTGTCAACGCGCGGTCACGCTCAGAGTCGCCTGCCGGGCCAACGCGGCGTCCAACCGGTCGACGAACGGACGTGCCCCGAGGCCGACCAGGATCTGCCGGGCCGCGTCGGCCGCGGCCCGGACCTCGGGCTCGGTCGGGTCGAGGAGCGTCGCCATGTCAATCGCCGTGAGGGCCTGTTCCCACGGCAGGCCCAGGTCGTGCAGGCCGCGCAGGGCCTCCCGGTAGAGCCCCAGCGCCTCCGTGCTGCGCCCATCGATCGCTGCCAGGCCCGCCCGCAGCGTCGCTCGGTGGATCTCGGCGACCGGCCCGTGGACGCCGGTCGCGTCGAGGCGCTCGAGGGCCTCTTTGACCCTCGCGGAATCGCCTCCCCACAGCGCCGGCCGCGCGGCGAGGTAGAGATAACCCGCCGCGGCCGACGGGGTCGTTTCGGGCAGCCTCCACCACGCGTCGCTCGCCTCACCCAGCCGGCCGTCGGCCAGCGCCTGGAAGCCCCGGGCGTCGATGACGTAGCCCAGAAGCGCAGGATCGGTCTCGCCCTCGGTGAGCCGCTCCATTTCCGCGATCTCGGCGTCGACCGGGTCGCCGCGGACGGCCCGGATCGTCACCAGGTTGTTCAGCAGGAGCATGCGATCCGGCGGGTCCGGCTCCTCGGCCAGGCCGATCCGGAGCTCCGCGAGAGCCCGGTCCCAGTCGCCTGTGAGGAACCCGCCCCAGGCACTGTTCCCGATGAACGAGAACATCCAGAAACGCTGGCCCAGGCGTCGCGACAACGCGAGACCGGCCCGGCCCGCGTCGGCGCCGGCCCGGGGGTCGATCTCCGCCAGCCCCGCCGCGGAGTTGTTGAGGGCTCGAAGCGCTGTCGTGTGGAGCCCGTGCGCTTCTGCCAGGCGACCGCCGATCTGCATCACCCCATTGCCCTCGGTGAGCCGTCCGATGCTCCCGAGCGCCGAGCCTTTCGTCACCAGCGTGTCGGCGAGGATTGGCACCAGGTCCAGGTGCTCTGCGGCCTCCAGGACCCGGTCGGCAACCTCGATCGCGCGGCGGTGATCCTCGCGGAGGAAGCAGGCCCGCGCAAGCTGTCCCTCCAGCGCCACGAACGCCGGCTCGGCCCGGAGGTCGGCCAGCTCTGCGACCGCGGCCTCAAGGAGCGCGAGCGCATCGTCGGTCCGGCGCCCGGTGAGCTGGGCACGGCCCAGCGCGGCCGTCGCCCGGGCGACCCCGACGCGGTCGCCGCGTTCGCGATGGATCGCCACCGCACGTCGGAGCAGGGCCTCGGCCGGGTCGTATCGGGCCGCGATCGCGGCGGAGTCACCGGCCCGTTCCAGCAGCTCCGCCTCCTCGACGGGGTCCGTCGTCACCGTGAGGGCCTGCTCGATGAGCGCGACAGCCTGGTCGTGCGAGCCCAGCGCCGCCGCGCGCTCAGCCGCGGCCTTGAGCGCGATCCGGGCCTGGCCGGCGAGGGCATCTGTCTCGGCACCCTCGGCGGCGTTCGCGTGGGCTGCCAGGTAGTGGCCGGCAAGGGCTCCGGCCAGCTCATCCGAGCCCAGCCCCTCGAAGAACCGGGCCGCGGCGAGGTGCCGCGCCTTCCGGTCCTTTCGGGCCAGCGTGTTGTACGCGACCTCGCGGATCAGCGCCTGGACGAAGGCGTACTGGCCGCGCTCCGGTGAGCGAGAGTCACGCTCCTGGGTGAACAGCTCGCGGCGGACCAGCGCCCGAAGGCGCGACTCCAGCTCCGCTGCCTCGACGCCCGACACCGCCGCGAGCCCGGCCAGGGTGAACGACTGGCCCAGGGCGGCTGCGTCCGAGACCAGGTGCCGGTCGGCCGGATCGAGCCCATCGAGCCTGCTGGAGATCAGGGCAGTGAGCGTCTCCGGCACCGCCAGCGTGGTCAGGTCGCCGATCGGCCGGTACACGCCATCCTCGAGCGCGAGCCGGCCCTCCGCGAGGAGCATCCGGACGGTCTCCACCGCGTACAGCGGGATGCCGTCGGCGCGCTCGACGATCGCCCGGACGGCCCCTTCCGGCAGCCCAGGGACCAGGCCTCCCAGCAGCTCGCGCATCGCCGGCAGCGACAGCGGCTCAAGGTAGATCGAGGTGAAGTTCCGCTTCCCGGCACCCCAGTTGGGGCGCTTCTCCAGGAGCTCCGGCCGAGCCAGGGTCACGACGTAGATCGGCACGTTCCGACTCCACTCCAGGAGGTGGTCCACGAAGTCGAGGAGGCCGGTGTCGGCGTAGTGGTGGTCCTCGAAGACCATGACTACCGGGGAGCTCGCCGCGAGGCGCTCGAAGAACGTCCGCCACGCGGCGAACAGCTGCTCCGAGCCGCCGCCAGACCCGAATCCGAGCAGGGCCAGCAGGGCCGGCTCGATCCAGCGCCGCTCCTCCGGATCCGGGACGTGCGTCGCCAGCGTCTCGCCGATCTTCGCCCGCGTGGTCGGTTCGTCGTCGGTCTCCAGCAGGCCGCACCGACCGCGGACCATCTCGCCGAGCGCCCAGAAGGTGATCCCCTCGCCGTACGCGGGGCTTCGGCCGTCGTGCCACCAGACGTTCTCGACCAGCCCGTCGAGGTACTTGGTGAACTCCCACGCGAGGCGTGTCTTGCCGATGCCCGCCGGGCCGAAGACCGAGACAAGGCGGGCGCGCTGCTCGCGCCCGGTCGCATGGAACAGCTCTTTCAATAAGCGGAGCTCGTCGGCCCGACCGACGAACGGCGCCTCGAGCGCCTCGGACCGGTTGCGGCCTCCCCGTTCGGCGACCACCCGCAGCGCCCGCCAGGCGGCGACGGGCGCCTGCTTGCCCTTGAGCGTCTGCTCGCCGGCGGGCTCGAAGGCGATCGCTCCGCTGGCCGCCCGCTGGGTCGCCTCGCCGACGAGAACGGTCCCCGGGGCGGCCGCCGACTGGAGGCGGCTCGCGGTGTTGACCAGGTCGCCGGCGACCATGCCCTGGTTGGTGGCGCCCAGGGTGACCGCGGCCTCGCCGGTCAGGACTCCGGCCCGGGCCGAGATCGTTGCGCCGAGCACCCGGACCGCGTCGACGAGCTCGAGGGCGGCCCGGACGGCTCGCTCGGCGTCGTCCTCGCGAGCGGTCGGCGCGCCCCACACGGCCATGACCGCGTCGCCGATGAAC
>JANXWH010000121.1 GCA_025351245.1 Chloroflexota bacterium
ACGGTCATGACAATTCAGTCTCCCAACGAGCTTCGTGCCGTCCTGATCCCACCGACGTCGCCGGTCAGGCGGGCTCGCGTTCCAGGTTGAGGGCGAGGAGGGCGGCGAGGAGGGGTTCGCCGGTGAGGTCGGCGGGCCAGCGGTAGGCGGCGAGGACGGCGTGGTCGAGGGCGGCGTGGGCGTGCTGTAGCCAGGTGGGGCGGGCGTTGTAGAGGTTGGTCAGCGTGCGCTTACCGAGAGCGTCAGGGCCGAGGCCGGGCGGGTTGAGCCAGCCGTCGCGGAGGCGGGCCAGCTCACGGGCGGCGGCGACGATGGGCTCGCGCTGCTCGTCCGTGGGGCGCGGGAAGGGGAAGGTCTCGAAGCAGGTGGTAGGGGTGTAGCGGGGCCGGGTCTCAAGCTGGGTCCCCTGCGCCAGGGCCCACGCCTCGTGGACGCGCGAGTGGAGGACGCCGAACGTGTAGTCGTCGTCGCGCGCGAAGGCGATGACCTGGCTGTCCGGGAGGACAGCGACATCGAGCCATGCAAAGAGCCGATGCTTGGTCAGTCGGGGTGTGGCCAGATACCGAGAGAGTCCGCGGAATGCCGCCCGCATCCCTGAGCGCGGCTCGACGTGGAGCCACCAGCGTTCCGCGTACGCCTCCCGCTTGTTGCGGACACGCTCAGGCCGGACAAGGCGCCGGACGTGCTCGAACGGGGCCTCGTAGAGCGCGGCCTCGACTTCAGGCAGGTAAATCCCGAAGTCGATGATCCACTTGTCGCGGGGGCGACGTGTCAGGTCCAGCCCATTCACCCACGGGCGCACGACATCGGCGTTCGAGCGACCATCCGGGTTCGGTGACGCGAGAAGCGTCCGGGCTGTCGCAGCATCGATCTCGAACGGGCCGCCCTTCGTGTCGCCCATGAACGCGATGCCGACGTTCTCGCGCAGACGCCGGGCGCGCGTCAGGTCGACGCCCGATGTGAGGTCGGGGTTGATCACGGCCACCGCCTGACCGTCGAGCTCGCGGTCCCCGTCTGACCCGCCGTCCTGGCCGACGTAGCTGATATGAACGTTTGCTCCTGACAGCACCCACGGGTCGTCCGAGCGAGCGAAGAAGATGCCGCCCGACTCGGTGATCCGCTCAAGGACCCGCCGGTTGGCACCGCCGCGGATGCCCTGCGTCGCGAGGAGCCCGGCTCGCCGAGTTCGGCCGCCAGCGATCGCCGCCCTCGCTTTCTCGTGCCAGTAGGTGACGAAGTCCGCTTCGCGCGGAACGCGGCCGTCGAAGACCCCGAACAACGCATCGACGTAGTCGTCGCTCAGGCCCCGCCGCATCAGCTTGCCGCCCAGGAACGGCGGGTTCCCGACGATGAACTCCGCCGCCGGCCAGTCGGCCTCGCGCGGGTGCGCCGGGTCCGAGCGGTCCAGGAGCGCGTCGCGCGTCTCGATGTGGTGCAGCGGGCTGAGGATCGGATCGCGCCGGTAGCCCAGGCCGTGGCGGAGCATCCACTGGATCTCGCCGATCCAGATCGTGACCCGGGCCAGCTCGGCAGCGTAGGCGTTGATCTCGATGCCCAGGACCGCCTCGGGACCGATCCTCGGGAACTCGCCGGGCTCCTGGAGGACGAGCGAGCCCCACTGGATCGCCTCCCACTCCAGGTCCTTGAGTGCCCCCAGGGTGACGAACAGGAAGTTGCCGCTCCCGCACGCGGGATCGAGCACGCGCACGCGACGCAGGCGCTCGAGGAACGCCCGAAAGACGAGCCGCGGGTTCTCCTCCGGTTTCGTCGCCCTCGTCACCTTGCGACCCGCCAGGAGGAGCCCGGTGACCCGCGCCTGCATCGCTCCGTACTCGCGACGGAGGGGCCGGATCACGACCGGCTCCACCAGCTGCCAGATCTGCTCGCGGGCCGTGTAATGGGCGCCCAGCTGGGCCCGCCGATCGGGGTCCAGGCCTCGCTCGAAGAGCGTCCCGAAGATCGCCGGCTCGATGAGCGCCCAGTTCAGGCGCCCCACCTCCAGCAGCGTCCCGATCTCCGCTTCGGTGAGCGGGAGGACGTCCGCGGAGTCGAACAACCCGCCGTTGAACCAGGGAACCTCCTCGGTCCCGAACATCCCGCCGCCCCGCGACATCAGCCCGAACATCTGGCCCAGGGCGTCGCCGAAGACGTGCGGCCGGCCGCGGGTCTTCTCGGCGAGGCGCGAGAGGACGCCCGTCGGAAGGATGGCGGCGTCCTCGGCGAAGAGGCAGAACAGGATGCGGTCCAGGAAGTGGGCGACGACCTGCGGCTCGTGGCCGCGGGCGCGGAGGACCTGCGCGAGCTCGGCGAAGTGGCGGGCCGCGGCTTCGGTGATCTCGGCCGGCTCGAACGTCGGGCGGAGCTCCTCGGGCGCGGTGAACACAGCGCGCAGGATCGCGAGGGCCTCCGATGGGTCCGGCGCCGCCAGGTCCGCGAGCGTGACGACCTTGGTGACCGGGGAGAGCCCGGTGAAGTTGGTGCGGACCTCGATCCTGTCCAGGTCCGAGACAACGAGGAGGGGTGGGTTCTCCAGGGCGTCCCGGTATCCCTGGAGCTGGAGGTATGCGGCCTTGAGGTCCTTGCGCTTGCCCTTGTACTCCCAGGCGAAGAAGCCGCGCTTCCAGACGTCGGCGAAGCCGTCGCCGCCGGCGAGCTTCCCGGCGCCCTTCTCGAACGCGTACCACGAGCCGGTCGGGTCGGCCTGCGTTGGCCCCGGCTCGCCGAGCATGGCGCACAGGTCCAGGAAATGGGACTGGGCGGAGGCACGTTCGCCGGTCGTCACGCCGCTCCACTTGGCGGCGAACTCGGTCGGGGTCATGGACCGAAGCGTACGGCAGTCCGGGGGCCGCGGCACCCCGGCCGCGATGCCAGGCCGCGACGTCCGGGTGCGCCGCACCGACAGTGTCGGGCGCGCTCTGGTCGTGCTCGCCCGGCACTTGATAGCCGCTCAGGGCATGAGCTCGGCGCAGGCCGGGTCCACCGCCGACATCTCGCGAACCTCGCGGGCCTGCTTGAGCACGGCTCCGAAGGATGGTGCCACCCGTTGGTCCTGTCCTACAGTAGGATGACGGAACCACCGTTGAACGTCCCATCGTCCCGTGATCTACTGCTGGAACAGGAATGGCCGGAGCGTGGCCCGGCGGTGGTCTTGAGGCCCTGCTTCCCCGGCTGCCTGGAGCGAAGGGAGAGAGACATGACCATGAATGAATTCGACCGGACGGTCGTCACCCAGGATTCCACGGTGGCCGCGGGCCAGGAAACGGTGCCGGCGGCCACGGTGCCGGCGGTCGCGGTTCCGGCGGCCACGGTTCCGGCGGCCACGGTGCCGGCGGTCGCGCGCCAGGAAACGGTGCGGACGGACAGTCGTCACATCACGCGGACGGGCCCCGGCGCCTCCGAGATGACCCGGCGGATCGTCGTCCTCGTCTTCGGGCTGATCCAGATCGTCATCGGAGCGCGCATCGTCCTGCTCCTGC
>JANXWH010000091.1 GCA_025351245.1 Chloroflexota bacterium
TGCGCCCGCCTGCGCCTTCCCGCAACGGCATCCCTGCCGCGCCGCTTCGCGCACCCGCCGCGCCCCCGATTCCGCAGCCCGAGCGTGAACGTGTACCTATGGCACGGTCGCCCGGCCCTGCCCTTCCACGCCGAGACGCCCAGTCGGTTCGCGGCGCCACCCGGCGGGCCGTTGACGACCGCGAATTCGGCTACAGGCCCTCAGTCCCGCCTAGAGCTAGAACGGTCCGCGTTCCACCCGGAGCCCGCGTCCAAGCGCGGTCCTCACCTCCAACTGGGCGATCTCGCTCGCTTGTCCGCTCCACCGCGCGTGGCACGCGCCACCGGGGCAGCTCTGGGGCAACCCGAGGCTGGGACAGTGCGGTATGTTGTGGCCGCGGCAGCGAGACCGGCTCACGCGAGCCCACGAGGAGGGACCAGAGGGATGCGCTGCCCCATTACCGGAGCGGGGGCCGACCCGAGTCTGTCCGGCGCCGAGGGTGCGTCGAGGGGCGCGGCACCGCCCAGCCGGAAGGGGCGCGGCCGGTTCATCGTGATCGCGGGCCCCGACGGAACGGGCAAGACGACGCTCGCCGAGGCCCTCGCCGCCGCCGTGCCGGCCGGCACCCAGGTGCGCCGGTTCCATCACCGGGTCGGCGTCCTCCCGGTTCGCGAGGCCGCCCGCCGCCCGACCACGACCCCCCATGACCAGCCGATCTACCCAGGCTGGCTTGCCGCGATCAAGGTGGTCTACCTGGCCGTCGACCAGATCGTAGGATGGGTCGCGGTGGTCCGACCGCATGTCCGGTCTGGGGGCTGGGTCATTCTGGAGCGTGGCTGGCGTGACATCGTCGTGGATCCACGCCGCTACCGTCTGCCTCCCGGCGGGACGCTCGCGAGGCGGCTCGGTAGCCTGCTCCCGCAGCCCGACCTGACAGTGGTCCTCGACGCTCCGGCTTCTCTGATCCGCGAGCGTAAAGCTGAGCTGGCTGCGGCGGAGATCGAGCGCCAGCGGACCGCCTGGCGGGAGATCGCGGGCACGGACCCGCGGGTCGTCGTCCTCGATGCGACGGCATCGGTCGGTGCGAACGTCCGCACGATTCTCGGGACGCGAGACCGGGCGATCGGTCCGTGGCTCGCGCTGCCGCCCGGACGGCCCCGTATCACGATCCCGGTCGGGTCGCGACGGGCAGCGGTGACCGGCCTGCAGGTCTTCCAGCCTGTCACGCCACTCGGGCTCGCCCTGTGGGGCGCCACCACGCTCGTTGCCCGCGCGGGAGCGCTCCGCCTCCTCGGCGAATCGCCGGCGCCGGCCATCTGCGACCTGCTGGCCGAACATGTTCCGCCCGGCGGAACGTTGTCGCTCCGTCATAGCCGTCATCCGGACCGAGCGGTGGCGCTCATCCTCGATCGGGCCGGACGAGCGACCGGGGCCGCCAAGGTGGCCCTCGATGATGCCGGGCAGGCGAAGCTGGCGAAAGAGGTGGAGGGGCTGACGCGGATCGGGGCTCGGCTCGTGCCGCCGCTGTCGGCGCCGCGCCTCCTCGCGTATGAGCCCGGGATCATGATCCTCGAGGCGGTGGCCTGGCTGGTGCGGGTGCGGCCGTGGATCCTGCCGGCGGAAGTTGCCGAGGGGCTCGGACAGCTCCACCGGCGCTCGGACGGGCACCCTCCCACCGGAATTGGGCCGGGGCACGGGGACCTTGCTCCGTGGAACCTGCTCCGCACCGCCGACGGATGGTGCCTCATCGACTGGGAGGATGCCGACGAGGCCTCACCGGCCTATGAGGATCCCCTCCATTACCTCGTCCAGGCACACGCGCTGCTGGGCCGGCCGAGCCGCGCCGATCTGATCGCGGGCGTGCGCGGCCGGGGCTGGATCGGCCACGCGCTGCACGCCTACGCGGACGCGGCGGACATCGACCGGACTTGGCTCCCGGAGGCGTTCGTGTCCTATCTTGAGCGGAGCCGAGAGGCGCTCCGGCCGGACCGCCCTGACCGACGACGGGGGATCGTGGCCCGCGACCGTCTTTTGGCTGCGCTCCGAGTGAGCAAATAGGCCTCGCTGCCCAGGGCGCTCATCCTCTGCGGCGGCGCGACAGCCACAGTCGCCGGGGCCGCCGGCGCGGCGTAGGCCGGGGCGAGAGTGCCGGATGGATCAGGCCTGCCGCGGCCGAACGAGGACGATGTGCTGCGCGCCCAGGGATCGGATCACGCAGGTCCCGATATCTGCCTGCTTCTGCAGCCAAGCATCGGCGCGAACGCCGGTGAGGACGGGAAGGATCTCGCGCCGCCAGAAGGTGACCGGGCCGAAGCCGAGCGTCGTCGCCGACACGACCTGGAGACCGGCGTCGGCGAGGAGGCGCTCGAACTCGGCCCCGCGGAGAAGATGGGCTGGCACCTCGGCGCGCGGGCGGACCGGGTGTCCCGCCCACGCCAGGACCGTCTTCGCGACTTGCCGGGCCGGGGCGATGGCCGGGCTCATTAGCGGGTCGATCAGGAACGTCAGACGCCA
>JANXWH010000099.1 GCA_025351245.1 Chloroflexota bacterium
GGCCTGGGCCGCGGAGCTCGGGATCCCGATCGGAAAGGCGAGGGGCGTGGAGGCCGCTGGCGCCCGCGAGGCCGCGCCGGGCGGCCCGCCGCCGGCCGCCACGGCCGACGACGTCCTGCGGGCGCTGGTCGTGAAGGGCTATGCCACGCCGGAGAGCGCGGCGACGGCGCTCCTCGCGACCCCGGAGGACACGAGCCACCTCCTCGACCGGCTCGTCGCCGACGGCCTCGCGGAGATGGCCGCCGGCTCGTTCCGGCTGACAGCCGACGGAAAGGCCGTCGGGCGGGAGCGGATTGCGGCCGACACCGAACGCTGGGGCGCGGACAATGCCCTCGCGGCACTCGACGCATTCCTGGCCCTGGACCACCGAATGAAGGAGACCGTCACCGCCTGGCAGATGCGGGAGGTCGACGGCGCCCAGACGTTCAACGACCACGCAGACGCGGAATACGACGCGAAAGTACTGGACGATCTCGGCGCCCTCCACGCCGACGCGTCGGCGTGGCTCCGCCCGCTGGTCGCGGGACTTCCCCGCCTGGCGGCCTACCACGAACGGCTGGAGCGAGCGGCGGCCGCGGCTCGGGGCGGGGACAACCGCTTCGTCGCCTCGCCGCGCGTGGACAGCTACCACGGCGCGTGGTTCGAGCTGCACGAGGACCTGATCCTCCTCGCCCGTCGCAGCCGGGCCGACGAGGTCGCCGCCGGGCGAGCCTGAGCCACCCGGGCTCGCCGGGGAGGGAGGAGCAGCGCGCGTCCTCGCGGCACACGCCGCAGGCGTCGTGGGAGGTGCCGGCCACCCGGTCCCCGACCGCCCACCCGAAGAGCTCTGCCCCCGGGCCCAGCGCCGCAATCTCCCCGGCCCATTCGTGGCCGGGGACGAACGGGAAGCGCGGCGGCCAGAATCCCGGGTAGTCGCCCCGGATCAGGTGTGCGTCGGTGCCGCAGATCGAGACCGCCCGGACCCGGGCCAGGACCTCGTTCGGCCCCGGCGTTGGGACAGGGACCTCCTGGATCTCGAGGCGGTTCGGCTCCAGGACGCCGAGCGCCTGCATGGTCGCGGGCCTGGCGGACACGGCGGGAAGGGCGGGACTCCTTCTCGGGGAACGTCGAGTGGAGACGCCGCGCTGCCGGGCGCGGCAGGTGTCAGCGCTGCGGGGTGGCCCGGGCCGGGAACGTCGTCGCGGTGGGCGCGGTCAGCTTGTCGAAGAGCGTTCCCGCATTGAGCGTCTGGATGTAATCCATCATGTAGGCCTGCCCGATGTCGACGGGGTAGCGGTCGGCGAAGCTGACGCGCGCGACGGTCTCCTCGCGAGACCAGCCCTTCGCGATCGCGACCGCCACCGCCGTCTTCCACTCGAGCAGCATGGCGCGCTGGGTGTACAGGTACTCCTTGGTCGTCACCGGGCCATGGCCGGGGATGACGCGGTCCACGTCGAGGGCACGGATTCGGTCGAGTGCCACCACCCACTGGTCCACATCCGAGGTCATGAGCCAGGTGGCGCACTCCGAGAAGATCGTGTCGCCGGTGAAGACGGCGCGCTCTTCGGGGACGTAGACCGCGACCTGGCCCGGCGTGTGGCCCGGCGTGTGGAGCAGGTGGAAGGTGTGGTCGCCGACCTTGAGCGTCAGGTCGCCCGTGAAGACGATCGTGCCCTTGTTCGGGTCCGCGTAGTACGTGTCCCGATCGGGCGTGATCCCGGCACCGTCTGGATCGTCGGTGGGGATGGCTTCGAGAGCGTAGGCGTACGGGTCGAGGTCCGGGGTGACGACCATGAAGTTGTCGTAGACACCCTGGTGCTCCACGACGGCGCCGGCGCCCTTGAACCAGTAGTTGCCGAAGATGTGGTCGACGTGATGCTCGGTGTTGATCAGGTACCGGATCGGGCCGCGTGCCTCGGCCAGCGCTCGCATCTCCACCGCCTTCGTCGGGAGCTGCGGCGTATCGATCACCACCACACCATCGGAGGTGGTCACGAAGCTCGGGTTGCAGCCCCGAAGCTTCGTCGTCGTGAAGACGTTCGGTGTGACGTTCTCCATCATCTGGGTCTGGCTCCTCAGGCGAGGTGATGCAGGAAGGCAGTGAGGGGTCGTGCGGCTACTGCGTCGCGGTGAGGCCGCCGTCGATCCCGAGAATCTGGCCGGTGACGAAGGCGGACGCGTCCGAGGCGAAGAAGATCACCGGTCCGACGAGGTCGCTGGTGCCGCCCACCCGCCCAAGCGGGATGCGGGCCACGATCCCCGCCTTGAAGGCCGGGTCATCCAGGAGCATCGCGACCTGCGGCGTGTCCACGAACGTCGGGGAGATCGCGTTGACGTTGATCCCGTGCTTCGCCCATTCGGTCGCCCATTGACGCGTAAGGGAGCTGATGGCGCCCTTCGCCGCGACGTAGGCGGAGTAGCCCGCGTTGATCCCCAGGGCGGCCCGGACCGATGAGATGTTGATCACCCGACCGCCGTGCCCGCCCGCGATCATCGCCCGCACGGCAGCCTGCGTCGCGAGGAGCGTGCTCCGCACGTTGGGCTCGTAGATCCAGTCCCACGCGTCGCGCGGGTAATCCTGGGCGTCGAAGAGGACCTTGCCGGCGCCGCCGCCCACGCAGTTGACGATGATGTCCAGGCGGCCGAACTTCTCGACGGTCAACGCGACCATCCGCTCGCACTCGGATTCCTGGAGGACGTCCGCGCCGATGGCAAGACACTCGCCGCCGGCGGCGCGGATGCGCTCGGCGGCCGCGCCGGCGAGCTCCTGGGTCCGGTCGACGACCGTCACCCTGGCGCCGGCACCCGCGAGCGCAGTCGCCAGGGCGCTGCCGATCGCCCCTCCGCCGCCCGGCACGAGGGCGACGCGACCTGCGAGGCTGAAGGCGTCGAGCTGGCTCATGGTTCTCCCTTCCGGACAGGCCTTCGCGTCTGCATCCCGGCCTGATCGTGGTCCGTCGCCGGCTGTCACTCGGGGATCGGGGCTCGATCGATGGACTATGATCGATTATCGAGCATGCGGCGCAATTCCGCATGGTCAGCGGCGATCTTACCGGAGACCTGATCGGGCAGGTCACGTGGCCCGGCTCCAATGAGGTGAATCGTGGCCGGGATCGGACCCGTGAACCGTGCACGCGAGTACTTCCTGCGCGACGACAACTATTACGGATGCGCGGAATCTGCGTTCCTCGCGCTCAAGGATGCCTACGAATTGGGCCCGGCCGGGAATTCGTCGCCGGCGATGGTTCTCAACGGCGGGGTCGCCTACAGCGGAGGAATCTGCGGTGCGATCTCCGGAGCCGCGCTCGTGGTGGGCATGCTTGCGGAGCAGCGCCTGGGCGACCATTTCCAGGCCAAGCGAATCGCCCGCGAGATCATGCTGCAGGCCATGGACGACTTCGCCCGCGAGTACGACTCGGTGAACTGCCGCGAACTTATCAAGATGGACCTCCGGGCTCCCGGCGGACACGTGCGCTTCATCGAGAGCGGCATCTGGCGGACGCGGTGCATGACGCAGATCGAGTTCGCGCTGCGCGCGCTGGCGCCGTTCGCCGACCAGGAGGCGTGGGAGCGGCGCGTGGCTGAGCCAGGTGCGCCACATTCCTGATCGCCCGGCGACCCGGAGCGCCGGACAAGCACTCCGCGGTACCGTTTGGGCACTCCGCGGTACCGTTCGCCCATGACGCCGTACCGTTCGCCCATGACGCCGCCCGACACCGCCCGACCGACCAGGGTCATCCGTACCGCCGTGCTGCTCGCCGTCGGCAGCGAGCTCACGACCGGAGAGACGCGGGACACGAACGGGGGCGAGCTCGCCCGCGCGCTGGCGGGCTCGGGCGTCCACGTGCACCGGATCCTTGCCCTGCCGGACGACCTCGCCCTGGTCACGGCCGCGTTCCGCGACGCGCTGTCGTCGGTGGACCTGGTCGTCACCACCGGCGGCCTGGGCCCGACGCCGGACGACCTGACCCGGGAGGCCCTCGCCGCGGCCGTCGGCGAGGTGCCGGTCGTCGACCCGGAGCTGGAGGCGTGGCTGCGCGACCTCTTCGGCCGCCGCGGGGTCCCGCTCCTGGAGGTCAACCTGAAGCAGGCCTGGCGGATTCCGTCCTCGACCGCCATCCCCAACCCGAATGGCACGGCGCCCGGCTGGTGGGTGGACCGGCCGGACGGGCGGGCTGCGGTCCTCCTGCCCGGGCCGCCGCGCGAGATGCGGGCGATGTGGTCCGATTGGGTCCTGCCGCGTCTCCGGGAGCGGCGCCTGGGTGACGGGCGGGTCGTTCGAACGCTCCGAACGTACGGAATCGGCGAGTCGCACGTGGCAGAGCTGCTGGGCGACGCGATGCTCCGGCGGGCCAACCCGGTCGTCGCCACGTACGCGCGCACGGACTGGCTGGACGTCCGCGTCACCGCGGTGGACGAGCCGGCCGCCCGTGTCACCTCGGTGCACGAGCCGGCCGCGGTGGACGAGCCGGCCGCCGACGAGCCGGACGCCGACGAGCCGGCCGTCCGCGTCACCGCGGTGGACGAGCCGGCCGCGGTGGACGAGCCGGCCGCCGACGGGGTCCCGGCCCGCACCGCCGACACGATCCTCGAGGAGGCGGTGACCGGCATCCGGGCCACGCTCGCGGGCTACGTCTGGGCAGAGGGTGAGACGTCGTGGTCTGACCTCGTCAGCTCGGCCGCGAGCGCGGCGGGGGTGCGCCTCGCGATCGTAGAGGTGGGCACGACCGGAACGCTGGGGGCGCTGCTCGCCGAGGTCCCCGCGCTGGAGCGGTCCGCGTCTGCCGGGCCGGGTGTCGCGCCCGACCCAGCGGCCTGGCCGGTCGAGGAGGCTGCCCTCGAGGCGGCCCGGAGCATCGCGGTCGGGGTCGGGGCCGGAGACGTTGCGGTCGGGGTCGGAGCCGTCGCGGTAGGGGTAGGGGTAGGGGTCGCGGTCGGGGTCGCTCTCGTCGCCTTGACGGTTCCCGGGGACGGGACGCGTCTGCGGGTGGCGGTCGCCGCCCCGGAGGCTGGCGTCTCGCGCGTGCTCGAGCTGCGCCTCTTCCAGCACGGCGCCCACGGTCGCTTCCGGGCCGCCGTGGCCGCCGCCGCGTTCACGATCGAGATCCTCCGGACGCTCGAACCCGCAGCCCCGACGAGCTGAGGGCGCCGCCGGGCGCCGAGAGGACGACCTGGCGGGTCAACGTCCGACCGCCGGCCGAGCTGGCAACCGCCGTTCTCGGGTCCGGCTGCTGGGCGAGCCGGCCGAGGGGGGGCGACCTGGCGGGCGCGCAGAGGACGACCTGGCGGGCGCGCATCCCCAGCGGTCAGGCCGGCCGGGCCCCGGCCTCGTCGGCGCGATCCGGTCGCTTCTCGCGACGGCTCACGAGCAGCGAGATCGCCGCTGAGCCCCCGGGAGAGCTCAGGCCGTACTGAGTTCGCTCCGCGCGGCGGGCGGGGTGCGCTCCGCGCGGCGCCGGGGAACGCGTCGGCGTATCAACCCCATGATTAGCGGGCGCCCGCTCGCGGCCTCGTCGAGTGATCGGACGCGGCGACGGGTCCCCGCGGGGCCGTCGTCCCGCGCCCGTCCGCTCCGTCGGCTCGGCCGCGCTCAGGGTGTCGCGCCCTCGGCTCGGTCGCGCGGTCGAGTCGCCGCGCCGCCGAGTCGCCGAGTCGTCGGGCAGCCCCGGAGCGAACGGTCGAGGGGCAGGACGATGCCGGGCCACGGCGCAGGCGGCCCGTGAGTCCTGGGGTTGATATCCCGGCGCGCGCACCCCGACGTGCGGCCCCCGACCGTACACTCCGGCGATGAGGACCACCCGCCGTGCCGTCCCGGCCGACGCCGAGTTCGTGCCCGACGCCGACCCCGGGCCCTCGCCCGCGGTCGACCCCCGGTCGTCGGCCTCGGCGAAGGCCACCCCCCGGCCGTCGCCCGACGCCACCCGCCGCGCCGTCGCGGCCGGCGCCGAGTTCGTGCCCGCGGTCGCCCCGATCCCGTCGCCCTCGGTGAAGGTCGCCCCGATCCCGCCCGGCGGCACCATCGGGATCCTGGGTGGCGGGCAGCTGGGACGGATGCTCGGCTTCGCGGCTCGCTCGATGGGCTATCGGATCGTGGTCATGGACCCGGACCCGGCGTGTCCGGCGGCTGCGATCGCCGACCGGGTCGTGGTCGGCGGGTACGACTCCGTCGGGGGGGCGGCCGCGGCCCTGGAGCTGGCGCGGGGCGCCGACGTCGTCACGTACGAGCTCGAGCACGTCGACGCCGCGCTCATCGACGCCGTGGAGGCCGCCGGCGTCCCGGTCCGCCCGGACGCGTACGCACTGCGGATGACGCAGGACCGGCTGTCCGAGCGCCGATTCGTTGCCTCGCTGGGGATCGCGACCGCGCCCTGGCGCGAGGTGACGGACGAGGCCGGGCTCCGCGCGGCCGCCGCCGACCTCGGCACGCCGCTCCGCCTGAAGGCGCCGATCGGCGGCTATGACGGCCGCAGCCAGGTCCGGATCGGCGCGCCGGGCGAGATCCCCGGCGCTATAGAGCGCCTCGGCCGGCCGCCCGGCACGCCGCTGCTCGTCGAGCGCGAGTTCGACTTCGCCGCCGAGCTGTCCGTCATCACGGCGCGAGGGCTCGACGGCACGCTGGCCGCCTTCTCGGTCGCCCGCAACCGCCACGACGCGGGCATCCTCGTGGAGTCCGTCGCCCCGGCGCCGATACCCGACGCGGTCGCGAATGCAGCCCGGGCGCTGGGGGCGCGGATCACCCAGGCGCTCGGGGCGGTCGGCGTCGTCACGGCGGAGCTGTTCCTCCTCCGGGACGGCACGCTCGCTGTCAACGAGCTTGCGCCGCGCGTCCACAACAGCGGCCACGGGACCATCGAGGGCGCGCGGACCAGCCAGTTCGAGCAGCACGTCCGGGCGATCTGCGGGCTTCCGCTCGGCGACCCGGCCCCCCGCGGGCCCACCGCGATGGTCAACCTCCTCGGGACGGGGAAGCCACGGGATGCCCGGCTGGAGGGCGCCGCCGCGGCGCTGGCCGACCCGCTTGCCCATCTCCACGTCTACGACAAGCGCACGGTCTTCGAGCGCCGGAAGATGGGGCACCTGACGGTGACGGGGGCGGCTGACGTCGAAGCGGCACTGGCCCGAGCGCGGGCTGCCCTGGCGAAGCTCCGGTGGCGGTGAGCGACCGGGCACGGGCCGCACTATCGATCGTCGTCGACGTTTTGGGCGCGGCGACGGCGGAGGCGATGGCAGCGGAATGGCCCGGCCTCCACTACCCGGGCCACGCTGTTGATGTCATGCCGGCCGGCCACACCGCGCCGTAGGCGGGCGCCGGTGGACGGGATCCGGGCGAAGCAGCAGCTGCTGGCGGGCGCGCGCACGTTCTCCCGGATTGAGTCGCCGGCGGGTCGGTATGCGATGACCGTGCTGGATGTCGTCGCGGTCACCGATCCGGTGGCCGTTCCGCCCCGCCCTGCGATGGGGCAGAATCCGCCACACGCCGTACCGGCGACACGCAGAATCCGCCACACGCCCAACCGGCGACCCGCCGCACCGACGACACGTCCCACCGGCCGCGACACGCCACACGCCGTCGACACCGCGCCCAGATCCTGCACAGGAGACCCGTCCCAATGCCAGGTCAGACCCATCGCGTCACCGTCATCCCCGGCGACGGGGTCGGCCCGGAAGTGGTTCGATCCGCGCAGAGGATCATCGCGGCCGCCGGCGTCGCCATCGACTGGGAGATGGCCGAGGCCGGCGCCGAGGTATTCAAGCGCGGCGATACCTCCGGCGTGCCGCAGGCGACCCGCGACTCGATCGCGCGGACCCGCGTGGTCCTCAAGGGTCCCCTCGAGACGCCGGTCGGGTTCGGCGAGAAGAGCGCGAACGTCACGCTCCGCAAGCTGTTCGAGACCTACGCGAACGTCCGGCCGGCGCATGAGCTGCCCGGCGTCCCCACCCGCTACGCGGGCGAGGGCGTCGACATGATCATCGTCCGCGAGAACGTCGAGGACCTGTACGCCGGCATCGAGCACATGCAGACGCCGGACGTGGCGCAGTGCCTGAAGATCATCAGCCGCAAGGGCAGCGAGAAGATCGTCCGCTACGCCTTCGAGCTGGCCCGCCGCGAGGGGCGCCGCAAAGTCACCTGCGCCACCAAGGCGAACATCATGAAGCTCACCGAGGGCCTCTTCAAACGGGTCTTCGAGGAACTCTCCGCCGAGTATCCGGAGATCGTCGCCGAGCACCTCATCATCGACAACGTGGCCCACCAGATGGCCAAGAATCCGGCCCAGTTCGACGTCGTGGTGACCACGAACCTCAACGGCGACATCATCAGCGACCTGGCGTCGGGGCTGGTCGGCGGGCTGGGCTTTGCGCCGTCCGGCAACTACGGCGACGACGTCGCGATCTTCGAGGCGGTCCACGGCTCGGCGCCGAAGTACGCCGGCAAGGACGTCATCAACCCGACCGCGCTGGTCCTCAGCTCGCTGATGATGCTCCGCCATCTCCACGAGTCAGACGTCGCGGACCAGATCGAGGACGCGGTCCTCGTGACGCTGGAGGAGGGGAAGGCGGTCACCCAGGACCTGGCCCGCCAGACCGGCGGCGATGTCGAACAGGCCGTCTCCACGACCGCCTTCACGGACGCGATCATCGCGAACCTCGGCCGCCAGCCGTCGACCGTGCCGCCGCGCAGCGGATCGGAGCGACCGTCGGTCAAGGCGACGCCGCGGCCCCATTGGTCGTACGGTGCGGCGGTGAGCGCGGCCGTCCCGCGCACCACCGTTGGGGTTGACCTCTTCCTGGAGACGTGGGAGCCGGCCGACGCCGCGGGCGCGATCCTGGAACGCCTTGCCGGGGACGTGCTCAAGCTCGAGATGATCTCCAGCCGTGGCACGATGGTCTACCCGGCCACCGGGCTCGCGCCGGACAACGTTGGCCTCCTGCGCGCGCGCTTCGTCGCACGGGAGGACGGCGCGGCGGTCTCGGACGCCGAGATCAATGGCCTCGTGTCGCGCGTGGGCGAACGGTTCGCCTGGACGCACATTGAGAAGCTCCACGTGTTCGCCGGTGAGCCGGGCTTTACCAAGGCGCAGGGTCAGTAGGGGAGCGACATGACCGCAGCTGGTGTCGCGAACGGGCCGCGTGTCGGGATCGTGGGTGGAAGTCGGAGCGACTTCCCGATTCTCGAGAAGGCGAAGGCGCTCCTCGACGAGCTGGGGGTGCCGTGCGAGCTGCGGGTCGTGTCCGCCCACCGGACACCGGACCACCTGTTCCGGTACGCGGAGACGGCGGCGGGGCGCGGAATCCGGGTGATCGTGGCCGGGGCCGGCGGCGCCGCCCACCTGCCGGGAATGCTTGCCGCGAAGACGCAGCTTCCGGTGATCGGCGTGCCGATCCCCACGCAGCATCTCGGCGGCCTGGACTCGCTGCTCTCGATCGTCCAGATGCCGCGCGGAATCCCCGTCGCGACCGTCGCGATCGGGAACGCGGAGAACGCGGCGCTGCTGGCTGTCGCGATCCTCGCGCTCTCCGACGAGGCGCTGGCGGCGCGGCTGGCGGAGTACCGCGCCGCGCAGACGGCGGGCGTCCTCGACGACGAGAGCAACGCGGAGCCGCTGGTGTGACCATTGAACCGGGGCTCCCAACCGGCGATCCGGGGCTCGCGCCCGCGGGGCTCGCGGCTGCGCCGTCCGGCCTCCCGGCATCGCTCGCCGGGCTGCCGCCGCGGAGCGTCCCGGAGGTGAGGCCCACGCCGCTCCAGAAGCGCTACGTGCTGCTCTCCGCCCCTGCGCTCATCCTCGGGACGGTGGCGATCACGGCGCTGGAGATGGGCGTGGCGCTCGGAAGCCCACTCATCAAGCTGTGCGTCCTGATCGCAGCGCCGCTCCTCGCGATCGCGAACGCGGACGCGATCGTCCGGATCTGGCGTTCGGCCTGGGCCTGGATGCCCGTGGACGTCGCGAAGGGCCGCTTCCGGCTGGCCTGGGTTGCCGTGGGCGTGATCCTCTACGCACTCCTGCTTGCCGCCGCGTGGCTGGTGGTGACCGCATGAGCCACGGGACGCGCCGACCCCCGACCCCGGTCGGCCTCTCCGACCTTCGCTCGACCGACGAGGCGAACTTCCCGCAGCCGACGCTGGACGTGGGTGCCGGTCGCGGCGTCCCGGCGTGGCTCGCGACCACGCTCAACCACTGCTCGCGATGCGGCGCCGCGCTTCACCTCGGGATGCCGCCCGGGGAGGACCGCGAGCGGCTCACCTGTGACGCGTGCGGCTATGTCGCCTACGTCAACCCGCGCCTCGTGGTCACCTGCCTGCCGGTCACCGACGCGGGCGAGGTGATGCTCCTGCGTCGCGGGACCGAGCCGGGCCGCGGCCTCTGGGCGCAGCCGGGCGGCTTCATGGAGATCGACGAGACGGTGGAGGCCGGCGCGATCCGCGAGACGCTGGAGGAGACCGGCCTGCTCGTGGAGCCTGGCGCGATCGTCGGCCTCTACACGCGCCCCGAGGCGGCCATCGTGGTCATCGCGTTCGAGGCCCGCATCGTGGGAGGCGCCGTCGCACGGACCGCCGAGGCGCTGGAGGTTCGACCGTTCCGCCCCGACGCCATCCCCTGGCCGAAGATCGCGTTCCGGACCAGCGAATGGGCGCTTCGCGACTGGGTCCGACGCGTCCGGCCCGACCTGGAGCCGCCCGGCCACTGAGCCGCCCGGCCGCCCGGCCGCTCCTGCGCCCGGCCACGACCGCCCCCCGGCCACGACCGCCCTGGTAGCGACGGGATGGGGAGCGCATGGCGACCGCCGAGAAGGCAGTCTTCGACACGCTCTACCTGGCGCGCGCGCGCGGACAGCGGTTCAGCCATCTCACCGAGATCGAGCTGCCCGCAGACTTCCGGCCTGCGGTGCTCGATGGCTGGGTGACGAAGATCGGGGATCGAAGGGTTCGCTCCTTTGTCCAGGTGAGGATCGCCGACTTCCTCGCGCGGACACGCCAGTCCAGCACGCCGTAGCGCCGGAGGACCCGCCGCCCCTGCGACGAGGCGGCCAGATGTCGCGACACGACTGAGACTGCATAGTATGTCGCGGAGAGTATACTTCGCAGCATGCCAGTAGCCCTCCGGCGGATCCGCGACGTGGCCGAGGGCCAGTGGGGCCTGGTCACCCTCCGGCAGGCCCGGGCGGCCGACGTCAGCTGGAGTGGGGTCACGCGGCTCGTCGAGGCCGGTCTGCTCGAGCGCGTCGCGCACGGCGTCTACCGTGTTCGGGGCGCCGCTGAGCCCGACAACCTGGGCCTCCGCGCCGCTTGGCTGCAGCTCGATCCGGGGCGACCGGCCTGGGAGCGTCTCGATGACCGCGACCTCGCGGTCGTCTCGCACACGTCCGCGGCGTCCCTGTACGGCGTCGGCGATCTCCGCGCGGACGTCCACGAGTTCACCATGCCAAGCCGCCGCCAGACCCGGCGGGCCGACGTGCGGATCCACCGGGGTCGGATCACGGACGAGCAGCTCCTCCTCCTTCACGGGCTCCCGGTGACCCGGGCAGGGCGGATGATCGGCGACCTGCTCGGCGACCACGTCGACCCCGACAGCGTGGCGCAGATCACCGTCGAGGTGCTCGATCGCGTGCTCGATCATCCGGGCGTCGTGGCCGAGTGCGTGGGACCCTATGCCCGCCGGTTCGGGTTCGCCAGAGGAGACGGCGTGGCGCTCCTCGACGATCTCCTTCGCCGCGCCGGTCAGCGCGACCGCGCGACGGGCGCGACCGATGACTGACCGGCGGCCGGCTGACCCGCAGGCGGCGCGCCAGGCGATCGCGGATCGGCTGCGCCAGTTCGCACGGGAGCGACCCGGCACGCAGCTCGCCGACCTGCAGCGCCAGTTTGCCTACGATCGATTGCTCTGCCGCCTGTTCGGCGCCCAGCGCCACGAGTGGGTCCTGAAGGGCGCGACGGCGATCCTCGCCCGATTGGGCGGCCAGGCGCGCCATACGCTCGACGTCGATCTCTACCGCCGAGAGGGCAGCCTGTCTGAAGCAGAGACGGCGCTGCATGCCGCTGCCGCGCACGACCTTGGGGACAACTTCCGTTTCGCCCTGCACCCGAGTCGCAGCCTTGCGCAGGACCGAGGAGCGCTCCGGATCCCCGTGGTGGCCTACCTTGGCGCGACCGAGTTTTCGAGCTTCCACGTTGACCTCGTGGCAGGGATCCTGATGACGGGTACGCCGGACCAGATGCCGCCGCTCGTCCCGATCGACCTGCCCGGGATCACGCGCACGACCTACGACGTCTACCCGGTCGCGGACCACGTCGCCGACAAGGTGTGCGCCATGCTCGAGCTCCATCCACGGTCGTCAGGACCCCCGGTCGCGAGCACCCGGTATCGCGACCTCGCTGATCTGGCTGTTCTCGCTCGGGCCACGACCGTCGGTGCCGAGGACCTGCGGGTTGCGCTCGCGTCCGAAGCAGGGCGGCGCGGTCTCCATCTGCCGCGGGCATTCCCGAAGCCGAACGCGCCCGGATGGCGAGCCGGGTATGCGCGGGTGGTGGCGCGGGCTGCCTGGCCGGTTGAGAAGGATCTCGACGCCGCCTGGGACACCGTCCGGACCTTCATCGATCCGGTCCTCGGCAGTGCGGCGACCGGGCGGTGGAACCCCGAAACGCTCACCTGGTCTCGGCCGTCAGCCGGGCCCCCCGTGGATCCGGATGGCGTGGCACTGACGTGATCGGGTGCGCGACCTGATCGGCGCGATCGCCGGTGCTGGCGGTGAAGCGACCCGGGCCGGTCTCATGTCTGCCCTGGGTCTTCGCTCAAACCGAGCGGTCTCGCTTCGGCTGAACGAGGCGATGGAGGCCGGACTGGTGGAGCCGACGAGAGCCAACGAGAGCCAACCCCTACGACCCCAGCCGCGCCTATCGGCTCACGACGGCCGGCCGAGCCGAGCCGTGGCCGGGCGGGCAAGGCGCAACTCCTGACCAACCCTGTCCAGCGTTCTTCTCCGCTGACCCCGTGCGAGCTGCGCCAGGACTCGCCCTTCCTGGGCACCTCTCGGCGCCCTGCCCGTCGGCGCCCTGATGCGCCCTGCTCGAAGCGCGCCCGAAGCGCGACTCGGGGGGCGTTGCCCGAAGCTCAACAAACGGGCCTCGCGACTGCCCGTCGGCGCCCTGCTCCCTCGCTATGTTGCGGGTGCTGCAGCGAAAGCCGGCAGCGAGGAGCGCCGGGCGCTGGACGGGCCCGATCTGCTGCGTGGTGCGCAACGTCGACCCAGACGCGCGCGAGCGCCGTTTCCCGACATCGGCTGCCGCCAGGCGCTGAGAGTCCTGGTCGGAGGCGGCCGATGTCACCCCCCCGCCTCAGGACCGTCGAGACCGTCGAGACCGGATGAGCCCAACGGCCACGACGGCGATCAGCGCCCCGGTAGCGTCGATGCCGACGTCCACCGCCGATGGGTGGCGCCCGGACACGCCGCCCTGGTGGAGCTCGTCCGTGATCGCGTAGAGGACCGCAAGCGCCAGCGCCCAGGCCCACGGCCGGCGCCGCGCCGAGGTCGTCGCTACGGCGCGCCAGGCCAGCAACGCCAGGATCCCGAAGATCCCCATGTGCCCGGCCTTGCGGATCACGAAGTCCAGGCCCTCGTCCGGCACGAACCGCAGGTTGGGCTGGGCGGAGAACGCGAAGATCAGCCCCGCCCATGCGATCGCCGGCAGCCAGCCGAAGAGCAGCGGGCGGAGGGCATGGGCCGTGCGCGGCGTCCTCTCGTGCATCCCCGGAACGATACCGGCGCCTGCAGGTCGGCGCGGCATCCATCGACAGACAGCCTGCCGGAGACCTGCGCCCACCGCGATCACCAGACAGCCGGAGGGGTCATCCTGCAGTCGGATCGTCGGAAAGTGCGAACGCGGAGGGGAACACTCCATGCCGGTCTCCGTCATCCGGGCCAAGGGCCAGGTGACCATCCCCCAGGACATCCGCGAGGCCGCGCATCTCGAAGAGGGCGATCCCGTCGAGATCGAGATCACGCCCGACGGAATCCTGCTCCGCCCCAAGAAGCTCATCGATGCCTCCGAGGCCTGGTTCTGGTCCCGCGAGTGGCAGCAACGTGAGCGCGAGGCCTCCGCGGACATCAAGGCTGGCCGGGTGAAGACTTCGGGGTCTTCCGAGGCCTTCCTCGCGTCCCTCGACGATTGACGAGCAACCCATGCCGACCTTCGCCCAGGCCGATCGATTCCGGCGCGACTTCGAACAGCTGACGGCGGCGCAGAAGGCTGCCTTTCGGGCGGCCGCCGCGACGTTCGTCGCCGATCTGCCGTCCGGAAGCGTTCGCCCAGACCTCCGGGTCAAGGGGGTCCAGGGCGCTGCGGGGGTGTTCGAGATGACGTGGACCGACGACGGGCGGGCCACCTTCGAGTACGGGTCCGCGGTTCGCGAAGGTGAGACCCATATCGTCTGGCGACGTATCGGAACGCATGACATCCGTACCCGCCCCTGATCGCGCCGAATATCGGGCCAGCCGATCACAGCGACCCACCCCGAGCGTGGCAATGCGGCCAAAGCAGGCTTTCGGCGCGTTTCCGAGCGTGAGTGGGCCGATCCTGATCGGATAGGGCGATATTGCCGCCCGCGCCGCCACACGCGCCACGCGCGCCAGCTATCGGCGCCGCCCGCGCCGCCCGCGCCACGCGCGCCGCCCGCCACGGTGGCCGTGATGAACGGGTTTGCAACGGCCACGCGCGTCCGGGCAAGCGCTTCCCCCGAGCCCATGGCCCTGCCGAGTCAGTAGCGACTGATGGCTGAGGTGTAAGATACCCGCGGGTAACTTACCATGCAGTCACAAGCGATGGAGATGAGCGTGTTCATCGATCGCGAGGAGGAGCTGGCGGCGCTCGACGAGCTCTGGGGGATGCGCCGCCAGGTCGCGCTTCTCTGGGGCCGGCGCCGCGTTGGGAAGTCGGCTCTCCTCCAGCGCTTTGCGGAGGGCAAGCCGACCATCTCGTTCCAGGCCGACCAGGGCACGGCATCCGAACAGCTCCGACTGCTCACCGAGCGCATGCTCGCCTACCGGCCCGACCCGCTCCTCGCGGCCGCCCCCCTCGCCAACTGGGACCAGGCGCTCGCTCACCTGCTTGGTCTCGCGCGCGCCGCGAAGGCCGCGGGACACCCGCTCCTCGTCCTCCTCGACGAGTTCCCCTACCTCGTGACCTCGACGCCGCGCCTCCCCTCGGCGATCCAGGCCGTCCTCGAGGACGTGCGCCGCGAGGACCTTCCGCTGTTCCTGGTGCTCGCCGGCAGCCAGATCGCCATGTTCGAGGAGCACGTCCTCCAGGGCCCGCTGTACGGCCGGCGTACCTGGGGCCAGCAGCTCCCACCGCTCGGCTACCGCGAGGCCGGCGAGTTCTTCCCTGCCTGGAGCGCTGCCGACCGCCTTCGCGCCTGGGCGATCCTCGGTGGCATCCCGTACTACCTCGAGCAGTGGGACCCGGCGCGCTCACTCGACTGGAACATCCAGAACCGGGTCCTGCGCAAGGGCCAGGTCCTCTACGAGGAGGCAGAGCTGCTCGTGAAGGAGGAGCTGGGGAGTGAGGCCACCGTCTACCTGTCCGTCATCAGTGCAGTGGCGAGCGGCGCGACGCGCCAGAGCGAGATCGCAGACCGGGCCGGCGTCAGCCCATCGAGCTCGGCCGGGAAGTACCTGAGCCAGCTCCGGCGGCTGCACATCCTCGACCACGTCCGGCCGGCGCGCGCGCCTGAGAGCGCGCGCTCGGGGGTGTGGCGGGTGGCCGACGGGTATCTGCGCTTCTGGTTCCGGTTCGTCCGCAGCAACCGCACGGACCTCGAGGCGCGTCGCGTCGCCGAGGTCTTCCGCGATCGCGTGCGACCTCATCTCGACCAGTTCGTGAGCTTGCCCGCCTTCGAGGACGCGTGCCGAGAGCACACCCGCCGCGCGATCGGGTCCGATCCGGCCTTCCCGGCTCGGGGAGAGGTCGGCGCGTGGTGGGGCCCGGTTCCCGACGAGCGCCACCCGGGGACGCGTCGGACGCGGGAGGGTGAGATCGAGCTGGTGGCCTACGAGGGGCGCGACCTCGTGCTCGCCGGCGAAGCGAAATGGCATACCGGACTCGTCGACACGGACGCCCTGGCACAGCTCGAAGGGACCGTTCGCCATGTGCCGGGCTACACGACTGCAACCCGGCTCGTCCTCTACTCGCGGGAAGGGTTCACCCCCCAGCTCGTGCGGCGCGCCCAGGCGTCCGGGGTGATCCTCCGGACCGTCGCCGACCTCTACGCGTAGGCGCGGGCCCGGTCCGGCCCCGGCCGGGTCGAGCGGATGGGGCGATCTGGCTCGCGCCCCTCTACGACATCGCCGTCCGCGCTGCCGTGCGGGACCCACGAGAAGAAGCTGCGGCTCGCGATGAAGATCGGCGGAGGCGATGCCGTCCATCCGTCCCGCAGCACCTGGCCCCGAGCGGCGCAGGAGCTGGGCATCCGTGCGGACCGAGGCCTTCGTGGCCCGACCGAGGCCTTCGTGGCCCGACGTTTCTCCGGCCTACGCGCAGGGTTCGTACTACGGGACGAATCGAGGCGTCGCCGGCGCTCCCGGGCGCCTCACGGGTCCGGCCTCGCCGCTCCTGAGCACGACCAGGGCAGCCCAGCCCTCGGGACGCGACCGCCGCCGCTCGCGATTTCACGTAGTACGAACAGGGCGCGTATTCCGGAAGAACCGCGCGCCATTCCGGAAGAACCGCGCGCCAGAGCGGCCTCGCGCGCGTGCGAAAGCTTGCGGCCGACGAGGTCGTTGCGCTTCGCCGCCCGACACTGGCGAGGCTCGTCGATCTCGTAGCGGGGCGCCCGCGTCGCTGCGCAGCCATCGTCGATCAGTGACATTCCCCCGAGCGTCACGTGGTCCGACCAGGCCGACGGCCAGCAGGGCGAGCAGCGCGCCAGTGGCGTCGATGGCGACGTCTGGGTGTGACAACCTGGTCTGGCCCCACCTGGGCGCTTCCCGATCGGAGGCAGCTGAATGGACCCCGTCTTCGGCCACCCGGCTCAGCGACCAACCGCCGTGCGGACAGCCGTGATGAGGGAGGGCAGATGCGTCGTCACGACCTGTTCGAGGACCGCGGGGTCGACCCTGCCGTAGTCGTGCGCGATCCAGTCGCGCATTCCCTTGACACGCTTCCAGGGGACGTCAGGAATCCCGAGCAGGGTGCCCGCACTGACCTTCTTCGCGCGCTCGCCGACCTGGAGGACGCGAAGGGCAACCGCGTCGCTCGTTCGCTTGTCGCGCGGCCAGCCCGGGGCCGTGCTCGGCCGCATGCTGGAGGGCCGTCTCGGCGTCCTCAAGCAGCAGGCGCAACTCTTCTCGGTCTCGTTCGTTCATAGATCGTCACCCCTTGAGCGCGGGCTTGCTCGAGTACCTTCTGGCGGAGCGTGCCAGGCACGACCAGGTCGACGTGCCGATTGAAGAGGCTCTCAAGCGCCTCGCGAACACCAAGGTAGCCGTCCAGGTCAACGATGCCGTCGTGCTCGGGCTCAATGAGGACGTCGACGTCGGAGTCGGGGCGCAGGTCGGCGCGGACGGCCGAGCCGAACACGACGATCCGCCGTAGCCCGAAGCGCGCCGCGATCCTGCGGAGGTTCGCTGCCGCCGGGCGACCCAGCGACGGGTTCAGATCGTGCAGCAACGGGGCCGACGGGTCACCGTGTCGAGCAAGGTCGGGCAGCGAACGGTCGACGGATCCCTTCAGGACCCGGGAGCGGAGGGCACGTCGACGCAGGGCGGGATCCTCGAGGAGGCGATCGCGCACCTGGTCGCTGTCGGCCATGTAGGAGTCCAGTGACCCTGCGGACCGGTTTCGCAGGCTCTCGAGCACTACCTCGAGACGTGCTACGTCGTGGAGATCCGCCGACCACCGCGTTACCACCAGCGCGCCCTGGCGATCAATGCCGGCGAACTCGACGGCGGGACTCGCCCTGACCGCGATCTCCATCACACGTTCTGGCGCGAGCATCTCGAGCGCGAGAGTGCCGAGGAGTTCTCCCGCCCTGGACGAGAGCATGTACTGGCCGTCCTCCGCGCGCCTCACGACGCCCGCCTCGGCGAGAGGCGAGAGGGCTCGCTGGACGCTGGAGGCCGGCTTCCCAAGGATGCGAGCCAACTCGCGAAGCCCGAGGCTTCCGCCCGCAACGAGCGCCCCTGCGATTTCCGGCGTGCTCTGAGATGCGAAGACCTGGCTCATAGACGAAGTGTACGCTCAATGCGTACACTGGCGCAACAGTACGGATCGCTCGAGCGCTTCGGGTAGTCCGCGCTTGACGAGCGCGGACCGTTCCGCCTAGAATTTGTGTGCACTTTGTTGCAACACAAGAAGGGGGCTTGGATGGCGGAGATCAGCACCCCGCTCGCGCATGGCCGCTCGCCCAAGGACGAGCGGATCGCCGTACGCGCTTCGCGCGAGGAGCGCGAGCTGATCGCGCAAGCCAGCCGTGCTTCTGCAACCACGGTCAGTGACTTCGTCTTGCGGGCTTCCATCGCCAGGGCCCAGGACGTGCTCGCGGAGCGCCGCGAGTTCCGGCTGCCGCCCGACCGGTGGGACGCCTTCGTCGCCATGCTCGACCGTCCCGCGGTCGCCAGGCCGCGGCTTCGCCGGCTCCTGACAGAGCCGTCCGTCCTCGACCGATAGCTCACACCCGACCCTGTGCATCTCGCGCAGCCCATCCGGTTCGAGCCGGGCCGGCACGACGTCTCCGCCTTCGACTGCGGGTCCGACGCGCAGACGAACTGGCTGCGACGGGTCGCGCGGACGGCGCAGGCCTCCCGAACCGCGGTCGTCTACGTCGTCACTCCCGAGGGCGAGGATCGCGTCGTCGGCTACTACGCGCTCGCAGCCGCGTCGGTCGCCCAGGCCGATGCGCCGTCGCCGCTCCTGAAGGCCGCTGGCCGGAGCCCGATCCCCGTGATCCTGCTCGCCAGGCTCGGCGTCGACCTGGGTGCCCAGGGACATGGCCTCGGCATCGCGCTCGTGAAGGACGCAATGATCCGCGCCCACCAGGCCGCGGAGACCGTCGGTGCTCGTGCGCTCCTCGTCCACGCCGAGTCGGCGACGGCACGCGACTTCTACATGCACCTGGCCGAGTTCGAGCCGTCACCGACAGAGCCCCTGCACCTGATCCTGCCCATGGCGGACATCGAGGGCATCCTCGGCGAGTAGACAGTCGCCCGCTTCGGGCAGCATGGCCCGCGACGATAGCGGCATCGAGACGTCTGCTGGACTCCTGGGGATGTTCTGAGTCGACTGCGCGTATGAAGGCGAGCGTCCTCGAGGCAACCTGGTCCGACGTCCTCCGCGACCCCAAGACCGTCACCGACGACCTGCGGAGCGCGCGCGAACCCTGCGCTTGACGGGCACGAGCGTTCGTCCGATACTGAACATAGGCCGGATGTTCAGTGGGACGGATGAACGATGTTGAAGCGAGAGATCCTCTGGCGACAGATCGCGGACGACGTCCTCGAGGGCCGCCGGACCACCTTCCACCAGCGAGCACTGGCGGCTGAGCTCGGCATGTCTCCCGGCAACGTCAACCTGGCGCTCGAACCGCTGCGGGCTGTCGGAGCCGCCAGCGTCGTGGGCAAGAACCTGATCGTGCGCGACGTCAGGAAGATCCTGCTGCTGTGGGCCGCTCGCCGTCAGCCGTCCAGGCCGCTCGCCGCGTTCACGTCCATGGAACGCGCACGCGACCTTGTGCGCGTGCTGCCGCCGGGGCTCGCCCTGACGTCGTTCGCCGGGTTCGTGGCGCGCTACGGGGACGAGCCTGCCCCCTTCTCGGTGGCTCGAGCCTACGTGCGCGCCGATGACCAGGCGACGCTCGTCGAACTTCGCCGTCGGTTCAGCGAGACGTCCGATATGGGAACTGCAACGCTCATCGTCCATGAGGCAGACAGCGTGATGGCCCGCAACCTGCCCGAGATCGTCGGCCCGGCGCAGCTGTACGTCGACCTTTGGATGGAGGCCGACTTCTTCGCGTCGGACTACCTGCGAGCGCTCGAGGGGAGGCTTGCCCTGTGAACGACTTCTATCGCGACGCGCAGGTTCGCGGCGCGCAGGCCGTTCTCGCGCGCCTCCAGAAGGTCGTTCCCGACGCCATCATCCTCGGCGGCTGGGCGGTCTACCTCTACGCCCGCGGCCAGCGCTCGACCGACGTCGACATCTTCGTCGACTTCGGCGGTCTCGGCCAGCTGCAGCGGGAGTTCGGACCGACCCTGACCAGGAACACCAACCCCCGGAAGTACGAGCTGATCATCGACCGCGTAGAGGTCGACATCTTCGTCGAGCATCTCTCCAACTCCGGGGTGGCGATCGAGGAGCTTGTCGAACCCTCCAGGATGATGATGGGATTCCGGGTCATCAATCCCGAGGGCCTGCTCGTCCTGAAGCTGTGCGCCTGGATTGACCGCCAGGGTCGCACCAAGGGCGACAAGGATGAGGCGGACGTTCTCTCCCTGCTCGCAGTGACCCCGATCGACTGGACGCGCTACCGCGCGATCAGCGCGAAGGCCCACGGCAAGTACCTCGACCTCCTGCCCGGTGCCGTTGCCCGCCTGGTCTCCTCCGCCGAGGTCCGCAGGACGTGGCAGTTCATCAAGGTGAACGGGGAGGCCACCGTGACATCGGCCCCGCAGTGGAAGCGACTCAAGGCGGAGCTGGCGGCGAAGGTGCCCCGGGGACTCTGACCCGGCGCTCGCCCGCCCCAGGCCCCTGCCGCCTCGGGACCGGTCCGACCGGATTCGCCCGACGGCCGCCAGGGCGAGCAGCGCGCCGGTGGCGTCGATGCCGACATCGAGCGCCGAGGAGTGGCACCCGGCCACGAACCCCTGGTGCAGCTCGTCGCTGGCCGCGTGGAGGACCGCCAGCGCGAAGGCCCAGGCCCATGGTCGGCGCCAGGCGGTCGTCCCCGCACTCGGCCGCATGCTGGAGGGCCGTCTCGGCGTCCTCAAGCGCGCGGCCCGCGCACAGCGGTTCGCAAGCGGCGCCTCTCCTCGTCTAGACCGGGAACCACAACATGGGGAACCCGAGCTTCACCACGAGTGGGTCACTCGGGTGGCGCTCCAGCTTGCCGACGACGGCGTCAGTCGAGTTCACGTCAGCGCCGAAGCGAACGAACTCCGTGCCTGCCAAGAGGGCCCGGATCGGGAAGCGCAGCCCGCCGCCCGGCGGGCCGATGAGCGACTGTGGCGGTGCGGCGAACTCGAACGAGAAGAGGTCGGTGAGATCCGTGGAGGCAGCCTGCGCGAGGATATCGTGGGCGTCCTCGAGGGGCGCGTCGAGCTTGAGATCGACATCCTGGGTGAACCTGGCCTCGGAGGGTGCGCGCAGCTGGTTGGCATAGCCGCCCTTGAGCACCCACGAGCCCCACTCTGTCGTCGCCAGGAGGCGGGCGAGGTATCGGTCCATTGCGAGTGTGAGCTGGACCCTGCGCGCGGGGTCGGTGCCGGGCACCGACGCGGCAACGTTTCGTATCCGGGCCAGTAGGGAAGCGCGCTGGCCGAGCAGCGAGGTGCGGTCGTCGGTCATGCCGGCAGCATCGAGTACGGGTACTGCGACCGGAGATGGGCGACGCTGGCGGGGGACAGCATGGCCCGGTCGCGGGCGTCCCGGGCCGCGCCGAGCAACTGGTCGGGATCGGTACCCGAGCGCGCTGCGTCAAGGAGCGTTCGCGTCAGCGACGTGAGCCACAGGCCTTCTCGGAGGACGCGCTCGTCGGGCGCGATCGGCATGTGGTGGATCGTGAACCCGGGCCTGGGCTTGAAGCCAGATCCGGGCGGCATGATGAAGTGCGTCGTCCGCGGCAGGAGGTCCGACAGCCCGTACAGCTGCAACGCCGTCTCGTGGCTGAACGTGCCATCCGGTGCCAGTGTCTGGATCTCGTAGAGCTCGTCGAGCGGCGTCGACGGGAAGTGCGCGAAGCGGTAAAGGCCGTACCGGATGTTCTCGACCCGCCCGGTCTCCCTGGCCCAGCTCAGCTCGCGCCGTGTCCAGCCGGCGGCAAGGGCCTGCTGCGTGCGGAAGTAACCCTGCTGGAGGCCGGCGATCTTGAGCAGTTCTTGCTTCGTCAATGGCGTCTGGGTCGTTGGCCCAACGATACGCTATACGCACCATTCGGCCAAGAGAACCTGCGGGATCCGGTCACGCGGGATCCGGTCACGCGCGACCACTTGGACGAGATGACTCCGGCGTCGCTCAAAACGCGCCGACGACTGGGCGGATGGGCGGAGCAGTCGGCCGTCCGGGGCCCGTGGTTTCTCCGACCTACGCGCAGGGTTCGTACTACGAGACGAATCGAGTGGTGGCAGGCACTCCCGGGCGTCGCACGGGTCCGGACGCGCCGCTCCTGAGCACGATGCGGCCCGCCCAACGCCCGGGACGCGACCGCCGCCGCCCGCCGCCGCTCGCGATGCTCCGTAGCACGAACTGGGCGCGTATTTCGGAAGAACCGGACGCGAGGGCGCTGCACGACCTCGGCCTGGTCAACCCCCGCCGGATCCGGGTCGGGACGCCCGCGTGCGCCCGGCCCAGCCTGGCCGCCACAATCGAGGTCGTCCGGCGACAGGTGGAGCCGGGCGAGCTGACCGTGTACGAGGGCATCCCCTCCACCCGCTGATCTCTCGTTGCCAGGGGATCCGCTCGTGCCCGCGGGGATCCCGTCCTCGAGCAGGGCCCTGCCGCTGCGGCCGCGCGCCAGGCGCGACGCCAGCGGGAAGACGCCACAGTACCGGAACCCCGAGTGTGCACCGGGTGACCGCTATGACCGGCCGCGATGGCAGGGAGCGACGTTGCGTTCACGGGGTGGGCCGGGCGACCACTGGGCGGTTGCTCCGGTCACCGGATGCACAGGTTGACCAGTCGGGGCGGTCTCGCCGGTCGCAGTGGTCACCGGGTGCACGCGCCAGGCGGCCGGCCGGGTGCACGCGCCAGGCGGCCGGCCGGTCGCACCCGGCCGGCGGCCGGCTGGGTGCCGCCTGGCGCGAGTTCGGGACCCTCCCCCAGGTGGGGCTCACCCGGGTGAGGTCGCAACTTGTACGACTGGTACTACTTGACACATCTGCCCGGGTGCCAGAGACTCTCATACATGCAGCCGATCACCTACTCTCAGGCACGCGCTGGCCTGGCGGACCTCTACGACCAGGCGCTTGAGCATGTCCCCACCCGCATCGAGCGTCGCCGGGCCAACCCCGCCGTGCTGCTCTCCCTGGAGGACTTCAAGACCCTGCTTCGCCAGTTCGCGTTCGCACCGGAGGTGCTGTTCGAGGCCTCGTCGGTGGCCGTGTGGCTGCCGGAGCTGGCGATCTGGGGGCGCGGCTCGACCTTCGCTGAGGCCAAGGAAGATCTTCTGGCCGAGATCGACCAGCTGCTCGCCCTGCTCGCGGACGACGCGAGGTTGCGCTCGGCTCCAAACATGGTGGAGCGGTTGCCGTGGATCTTCCGCTTGATGGAGGCGGAGAGCGACGCCGAGCGTGAGGAGGTCCTGTTTGCGGCGCCTGCCACCGGAGCTCGTCCTCTCCCCGTGGCGGGAGCCTGAGCGACTCCATTGGCGACCTTCGGGGACCTCAAGGCATTCATCGAGCACGACGGCTGGACCCAGGAGCCGAACCTCGCGCGCGGACGCGCCCACATGGGTGATCACTGGCGCTACCGGAAAGATCGTCCAGATGGGACGAGCCTCCGGACGAAGGTTTCGCACAGCCTGCGCGATGAGATCGGGGTCGACCTGTTCAGGCACATCCTGCGAGATCAGCTGCAGGTCACGGAAGATCGGTTCTGGGACGTCGTTCGGGGAGGGGTGACCGAGATGGTCGAGGCACCTCTCCGACAGGCCGCGAGGATTCCCGGGTGGCTTGTCCAGCGGCTGATCTTGACCGCAGGGCTTCGGGACGCCGACGTCCGTGCCATGACCGTCGACGAGGCACATGCGGCGTGGGAGGCCTACAAGGCCCTGCCCAGGTGAGCGCCTGATTTGGCCCACAGCCCAGGTGAGCTTCCGCAGCTGAATCGCGACGAACTGTCCGCCGGTGCGGCGCCGCCGGGCGGTCGGCTCGACGGTGTCGCTGCCGGGCGGGCGACGCCACGAGGCGCTCGTGCAGTGGTCGGCGCCGCCGCGGCGCCGCCGTCGTTTGACAATGCGCTACAACGCACTGCATGATGCGGTAGAACGCAGGGGTAGCAGATGACGCGCCTGGCAATGATCTTCGAGAAGAAGCAGGTCACCTATGCGGCAGTGGCTCGGCGTGCCCATCTCCAGCCGCGGACCATCCGCCAGATTGCGACCGGCGCGACACCGCTTGACAACGTGCCCCTGGGCACGGTGAGGAAGATCGCTGCCGCGCTCGACGTACGTGTCGCGGACCTGATCGAACCCGAGGTCATCCTCCCCGGTGACGACTCGATGTCCCGCGGGGCTCGTCTCGCGTCGGCGATCCGCAGCGTCATGTGGCCGAGCGAGCCCGTGCCGTACCTCACCCCGGTCGCGAACGAGGAGCCGGACGAGATCGGCGCGCTCCCTGCGGACGACTACTTCGGCACCATGCCGGTGATCGATGCCCGCGCCGGCTGACGTCTACAGGTCGGTGCGCCAGGCCGAGGAGCTTTCGTCCGGCGATATCGCCTACCTCTCTCTCGCTCGGACGCGACTCACCGGAGAGTTGCCGCCGGGCGACAAGTTCGACGCTGCCGGCCGCGTCCCCGCCTATCCGCGACCGGCAGTCCTGCCCTTGCCGCACGGGCGAGAGGTCGCCGTCGACAGCATGTTCGCGCTCGTCGTCACGCACTCCTGCGAGATCGATCGCCAGCGGAACGCGAACGTCGCCGCCACGCATTTCGATTGCCGGCTCACCGTGGCTCCGATCGTGTCCGAGGCCGCGGTCACCCTGGTGAACACCGACGGATCGACGGACGGCGTGAGCTGGACCGCGATCGAGGCCAACATCCCGCTCGCGAGCCTGTACCTGCCGCCCATCGCTGACGTCTCGGAGTTCGCTCCCGACGTCGAGCCTGTCGCATGGCCGAGGTCGTACGCGGACCTGCGCGGTCTCACGACGGTCTCGCGCCGG
>JANXWH010000182.1 GCA_025351245.1 Chloroflexota bacterium
GCGAACCGGCAGCGTCGCCCGCCGCGGTGATGAGCTCGTGGATGTGGGCCAGCAGCACCCGCGGGCTGACCGGCTTGGACAGGAAGTCGCCGCAGCCCGCCGCTCTCGCGCGCGCGGCGTCGTCGGGCATGGCGTCGGCGCTCAGGGCGAGAATGGGCAGCCCGGGGTACCTGCTGTCGGCGCGAATGTGCCGGGCGAGGTCGACACCGTCCCCATCGCCGAGACGCAGGTCGAGCAGGACCAGGGCCGGGGTGGCGCGCTCGAGCCGTTCCCTTGCCTCAACGAGCCCTCTCGCCTGCCAGACTTCGTAGTCCGCCATCTGCAACACCTCGGTCGCGAGGCGCAGCGCCGTCGGATCGTCTTCGACGACGAGGATGGGCCGGCCGCCGCCGAGGCTGGCAAGCGGGAGGCTCGAGGGTGTCGGGATGTCGCGACCCGCGGTCGTATCCAGGCGCCGTGGGAGCGTGAGGATGAAGGAGCTGCCGACGCCCGGGGTGCTCGACACCTCGAGCTGGCCGCCGTGAAGCTCGGCAAGGCTCCGGGAGATGGCCAGCCCGAGCCCCGCGCCGGGGGTGCTGGTCCGGGACACCTGCTCGAACGGGAGGAACGCCCGCTCGAGATCCTGGGGTGCGATCCCGATTCCCGTGTCATGGACGGTGATCGTGTTTGCTGCCCGCTTCGAGGAGACCTCGATCCAGATCCGGCCGCCCCGCTCGGTGAATTTCAGGGCATTGCCGATCAGGTTCGCGAGGATCTGGCGCAGCCGCACGGGGTCGGCCAGGACTCGCGGGCCGGGATCGTCGGGAAGCTCGAGCGTGATGCCCAGGGCCTCCGCCGCGTCCTTCAGGTTCGGCCCGATCTCCACGAACAGGTCGCCGAGCGGAAACCGGATCGGCCGAACATCCAGCCGACCCGCCTCGATCCGCGACAGGTCGACGAGGTCGTCGATCAGGTGAACCATGAGGCGGCCGCTCGACTGGATCGTCGCGCCGAAGTCCCGGATCTTCGCGCCGGACAGCAGCCCGACGGGCGAGTCGTGGACGAGCTCGCTCGCGACGAGGATCGCGTGGAGCGGCGTGCGGAGCTCGTGAGCGACGTTGGCCAGGAACCGCGACTTGGCCTCGCTCGCGTTGACCAGCTCGAGATTGGCCCGATCGAGGTCGTTGACGAGCTCCCGGGAGCGGGCATTGATGCGGGCATTGTCCAGGCAGACCGCCGCGTGGTTTGCGAGGGCGACCGCGATCGCTTCGTCGCCCTCCGTGAACTCCCCGCCGTCGAGCTTGTTGGCGACGTACAGGGTCGAGCGGTCGCCTCCCTGGTAGGGGATCGGGACACCGAGGAACGACGAGATGGACGGATGCCCCTCCGGAAATCCCTCGAACGCCGCGTGCGTCCGGACGTCACGCAGGCGGATCGGCCGGCCGGTCGCGGGCGCGATCCCAAGGACGCCCAGCCCGACTGGCCACCGGCCAATCCGCTCGAGCGTCGCCTTCGCGTCGATCCCGTCGAACTCCGCCCTGATCATGCTGCCGTCGTCGGCGTAGACGGCCACCGCGGCGCATTCGGAGCGGAGCGTCTCGCGGGCCGCCTGGAGCACCTCGCGGATGACCTCGGACGGATCCTGGACCGCGCTGATGGCGAGGGTCGCGTGGCGGAAGCGCTCCTCCGTGAGGCGTGCCTGCTCCTCGACGTGCCGCCGCTCCGTGATGTCCTCGATCATGTACAGCGCCATGGGCGTGCTCGACGAAGGGTCGCGGATCAGCCGGGCCGTGACGCTCGTCCAAAGGACCTCGCCACCCGTGGCCACGTAGCGTCGCTCAACCGAGCGGACCGCCGGCGCGCCGTCGAACAGGCGCTCCTCCAGCCGGTGGATCGTGATTCGATCGTCCGGATGGATCATGTCGACCACCGGGCGACCGATCGTGTCGGTCGCCGGCAGCCCGAGCATTGCGCAGAGGGCCGGGTTTGCCTGCGTCCAGCGGAGATCGGCGCCGGCGATCCCCATGCCGATGGGACTCCCGTCGATGACCGTGCGGAGCTGGTCGGCGCTGGCCAGGGCCTCGGCCTCGGCCTGGGCGCGGTCACTCTCGTCGCGCACGATGGCGGAGACCCCGGTCGTCTCGCCCGCGGCGCCGCGGATCGGCGAGATCGTGATCGATACGGGGATCGTCGTGCCATCGCTCCGAAGCCATTCCGTGCGGACGTTCCGGGTGGGGGAGCCGGAGAGGACCGCCGTGAAGCTGTCGCGCAGTCGGGACCGGTCGCTCTCCGGAAGCACCTCGGCCGCGGCCCGGCCGAGCATCGCGGAAGCCTCGTAGCCGAACAGCCGCGCCGCGGCCGGGTTCCATGCCGTGATCTCGCCGTGCGCCGTCACCGCGATGATGGCATCCTCGGACGACTGGACGATCGCGGCCAGCTGCGTGACCTCCGCCAGCGACGCGGCCAGCCGCTCGACCAGCCCGGAGTTCTCCGCGACGAGGCCGAGCCGCGAGCCGAGCGCCTCGAGGAGCCGCAGGTCCTCGTGTTCGAAGGTGTCCAGGTCGCCGACTCGGTCGGCGACCATCAGGGTCCCGATGACGCCCGACGCGCCCCGGAGCGGGACGATCATCGCGTCGCGGAAGGTCGAGGGCGCCGTGTGGTTGCCGCCGACAAGCGCCCGCCTGAACAGCCGGCCGCTCTCGTCGCCGGCCAGCAACGCCCGCCGACCTGCGGCCTCCTCGTCGCTCACGGACTCCGCCCGCGGGACGTTCCCGGCGTCCACCAGCACGCGGCTCGGGGCCGGGACCCCGGGGCGGGCGAGGATCACCTCGGCCATGCTGGCGCGGAGGGTGTCGCGTGTTCGCGCAAGCAGCTGCGCCAGCATGGCCTGCTCGAGCAACGGTCCCTGCAGGAGCTGGATGCACTCATACAGGAACTCGAGGCGCGCCTGGCGGACGCGCTGGGCGCTGAACGACCGATAGCCGAGGAGCCCGATTGCCGCTGGCGCGCCCAGCAGCCAGAGCTGGTCGGGCTCGGTGTGCAGGAAGACCACGGCCACCAGGGCGATCGACGTGTTGACGAAGGCAGTCACGAGCCCGAACCCAAGCCCGCTCCGAAGCGCGGCAAGCTCCAGGCGGCGCTGACTGAGCGAGATGACGATCGAGATGGCGAGGGCGCTCAACAGGGCGACCGTCGCCGTGCCCATGAACGAAGCGAGCCACCAGACGACCAGGTTCGTCGGGCCGAGCGGCAGGATCGCCCGGAACACGAGGATCGCGAGGGAGCTGCCCAGGAGGAACATCGAGAGGTTGAACGCGATCTTCAGGGGCGGCTGACGCCGGTGCAGGACGAGCGCCAGGCCCGCACCGACGAACTGGGCAACGACGAGGTAACCCGGGGCCAGGAAGTAGAAGCCGACGACCAGCGGGATCTCACTGAGCGAGACGGTGACTGCCTGGTTCCGGATCATCAGGTGGACCACGGCCACCTCCGCCAGCCCGAATACCACCGCGAACAGAGGCCAGGGGAGCTCTTCCCCCGGATCGTAGGCGGGAGCGGGGACGACGAATACCAGGAAGATGGCGACGGCGGCCGCCCCGACGGCGACCGTGAAGAGCCAGGCCCCCGTCCTGCCCGTCAGCATCCCGAGCAGGACCGCCATCTGGTCCGAAGCCGAGCCGGCCCGGGGTCGGTCGTCTCTCCGCCCCATCGAGATCCTCATCGCGCCAACCCGCCTCGCGAGCGCGCCCCCTTCAATCGGAACTCCACGCCGCGGTCGACCAGGAGAGGCCGGACCAGGAGAGGCCGGACCATGACAACCCGGACCAGGAGAGGCCGGACCAGGAGAGGCCGGACCAGGAGAGGCCCGACCATGACAACCCGGACCAGGAGAGGCCCGACCATGACAACCCGGACCAGGAGAGGCCCGACCATGACGAGCCGCAGAAGCAATTGCCGGCCCATGCCCGGAGGTTCCACAGGCCGCCGCGCCAGCTCGTTCCGGAGCTGCTCTGGTTGGCCCATGCCTGCGCGTCCCACGCCGTGCCGAAGATGTCCTGCTCTCCGGCCAGCGGCGATGACCCGGCCTGCACGCGGACGCTCCCACGCGCCCCGTCGAGCGACCCGGTCCCGGTCGACTGCGGCCAGCGTTGGACCGCCCTGGGTACGTCCGCCTTTACCGCTCCTTCCAGGTCCACCATCCCCGCCCCCTGGGCGACCGGGTCCGCTGCCGGGAGCCTGACGGCCGTCGAGATGAGGAGCGCCTTGACCTGGTCGGGCGTCATGCTGGGGCGGTCGTCGAGCAGGAGCGCCACGGCCCCCGAGACGACCGCGGCAGCCTGCGACGTCCCGCTCCCGCGAAGGAACCGGGAGCCGGTGGCCGACGGCGTCGCGAGGTCAAGGATGGAGCCCGGGTCGCGGAGACTGGGGACGCTGACGCCGGGGGCGACGAGGTCCGGCGTCCGAACTGCGTCGCCTGGGCTGGACCACGTCGGCACCGTGTCGTCCCCGAGCGTGCTGGTGGCGTGCGTGTCGGCAGCCCCGACGGCGATGATGTACGGGTCGACCGCTGGATTCGCGAGCCGGCGGCGCTGCTCCCCAGCGTTTCCCGCCGCCGCGACGACCACGATCCCGTTGCGCCAGGCCACCTCGACGGCGAAGGCGAGCGGATCGACCAGCGGATCCTGGGTCCCATCCGTCCCGAACGACAGGTTCAGGACGCGGATGTTGAGGCCGTCGCTGGACCGGTGCTGGACCACCCAGTCGATCGCCGCGATCACCTGGGAGACATCGGTCTCGCCTCCGGCGCTGGCCACCTTCACGTTCACGATTCGGGCGCCTGGAGCGATCCCCGCGAAGTCGCCGCTGCCTGGCAGGCTGCCATTCGAGCTGGCGTTGTCGCGGCCCGCGATGATTCCGGCCATGTTCGTCCCGTGGCCGAAAGTGTCCAGGTACGGCGGCGCGCCGGCCTGCTGATCGAAGGAGAGGTCCGGCCCGTTGACAACCTTGCCGGGCGTCGATAGCCCGTTGACCGGCACGACCCCGGAGTCGATAAGCGCCACGTCGATACCGGCACCGGTCACGCCCGCTTCCCACAGGTCGTGCGCCCTGATGGTGTTGGCGAGGGCCGCCATCGACGTGCCCGACTGCGTGGACCCATCGCCCGATCCCGCGAGCCGCACCGCCGCGTCGCCTGTCGCGGAAACGACGCCGGGTGCGCCCTGGAGGGCCGGGGCCGTGTTTCGCGGGAGGCGAGCCACGAATCCATCGATCAATGCCAGCCGCAGGCCCGCGCGGCCGCCCAGGCGCTCCACCGACCGGACGGCCTCCGCGTGCCGGCCCGGGACTTCGCGGACGATCAGGCGCACCGAATCAGCGGCGCGCGCGGGGCCGGGAACGGCGATCACCGCGGCGAGGAGGGCGGCGATGATCGTCGCCGTCACAGCAGCGTCCAGGTGGCGTTGCGCCCCGGCACCCCGAATGGGCCGGCGACGTAGCCAGGTGCGATGTCGGTCGGCCATCAGCGGGCTCCAATGCTCAACGACGGCCGAGGGCCGCGGCGGGATCGCCAGCCGCCCCGGTCGGCCCCGTGGCGCGGATTGTCGCCGTCGTCCGGGGATCCGTCCATACCGAAAACGCGGGGGTGCAGGGGGCGTCGCGGCCCGGCGTGGTTCCCGGCCACTTCGAGCCCATTGGAAATTCCCTTCGACTGGGGCTTCCATTCGCCGGTCCGGGAGCCTATCATGCCGCCGCCGGCGACCGAGACGAGCGCATCGCGCGATGCCCGCGCGACACGGGCCGGGCTGCGAGGGGGGACCGGGCCCTGGAGGGCCGCGAATGACCGACGCGATAGGGGGGAAGGGTGTCACCACGACGCCCGATCCGGGGCCCGAACCCGACGCTGCCGTCATGCCAACCGAGCCCGCGGTCACTCGCGTCGTGCTCGTCGACGACCACCGCGCGTTCTCCGAGGCACTGGCCCTGGCGATCGACCGCCACCCGGATCTCGCCTGTGTGGGCACCCCGACGACGATCGCCGAGGCGCTCGCCACGATCCAGCGGACCGCGCCAGACGTGGTGCTCCTGGACATCTATCTGCCCGACGGCGATGGCATCGAGGCGATCCCCGGCATCCGGGCCCTCCAGCCGGGCGCGCGCATCCTGGTGATGACGGGCCACACGGACGTCGACGTCATGGCCCGTGCCGCATCCGCGGGGGCGAGCGGCTTCCTTCCGAAGGAGAACTCGATCGGCGCCGTCCTCGACGCCATTCGCGCGGCCCGCGACGGCCAGATGCTCGTCGACGGATCGACGCTCGCGGCCATCCTCGGCCGGGTGGGGCGCGCACTCGTGGGTGGCCGCGGGTCCGCCATGGGCGCGACCCATCTCACCGTGCGCGAGCGGGACGTGCTGGACCTCATGGGCCAGGGGCTCGACCCGCACGCGATCGCAACGCGTCTCGCGATCAGCCTCCACACCTGCCGCGGGTACCAGAAGAGCATCCTCGCCAAGCTGGACGCGCACAGCCAGCTGGAGGCTGTCGTGGTAGCGGCCCGCCGCGGCCTGATCGCGCGTTTGGAGCGCTGACCTCGCCGCGATCGCCGCAGCCGGCGGCCCCCCAACCTGCGGGGTCGGGAACCCTTACCTTCGGGCTGGTCGTCCGGGCTCTCCCGGGCGCCTAATCCAGATCGGGCAGCCCTGCCCGATCTGGACCCACTACCCGGAGGCATCGCGCGTCGTGAGGCTCACCCGCGCCGCAGTTCGGCTTCTCGCCGTGCTGGTGGTCCTGGACCTGGTCGCCGCCACCATCGCCCTGGGCGTGCTGCAGGCGGATCCGCTCCGCGCGGCCGCGGCCGCGGCCAGCGTGGGCCACGCGAAGGTGGTCGTGATCGTCGGCCCGGTCGGGACGGTGACCGACTCCTACCGGGCGCTGGCCGACGACGCTATCTCGGCCGCGCGCGGCCTGTCGGACAACATCACTGCCGTCTACTCCCCGAATGCGACCTGGCCGGTCGTTCGCCGCGCCCTCCCGGGCGCGGCGATCGTCGTCTACCTTGGCCATGGCAACGGCTGGCCCAGCCCGTATCGCGACACGCTGTACCCGCCGACGCAGGACGGGCTGGGGCTGAACCCCGTCGCCGGTGCGGGCGACGACGCTCACCAGTACTTCGGCGAAGCGGCGATCGCCCGGGAGGTCCATCTCGCGCCGGGCGCGGTCGTCCTGCTCAGCCACCTCTGCTACGCGTCCGGCGCCGGGGAGCCCGGGATGCCGAATCCTTCCCTTGGCGTGGCCCAGCAGCGGGTGGACAACTACGGGGCCGGGTGGTTGGCGGCCGGCGCCTCGGCCGTGATCGCCGAAGGGCACCTCGGCCCGTCGTACTACGTGGACGCCCTCCTCAGGGGGCGCGCCGGCGCGGAGGCCGCCTGGCGCCAGTCCCCGACCTTTCACGATCACGTGGTCGCCGCCGCCAGCGCGAGGACGCCGGGAGCGGCGATCCTTCTCGACCCTGATTCGACCGGCTCCGGCTACTACCGTTCGCTCGTCGAGCGGCCGGACGCGAGGAACCTTTTGGCGGCCGCGGCGATCGGGCAGTCGGCGGATCCAGCTGGTCCGGCCGACGCTGGATCGCTGGTCGTCGCGGGGGCCACACCGCCCGTCGCCGACCTCCTGGGCTCCACCGTCGCCGGGTCGGTCGCCCGCCTCGCAGTTACCTTCGATCGCCGCACGGTGCCGCTCCTGCCGGATGGCCTCGTGGTCGGTACGAGATGGGCGCGGATCGCGGCGGACGCCGGGACGACGACACCCGTCGATCGGGGCGCGGCCGCGGCGGCACCGCCGGCCGCCCGAAGCGCCCCGAACGCGAGCGCCCCGACCGCCCCGAACGCAAGCGCCCCGAACGCGAGCGCTCCAGGCGCGAGCGCACCGGCGAGCCCGGGCGACCCGGCCGGCGCCGGGGTCGCCTCGACATCGAGCCTCGCCCCGACCGCGCCACCCCCGATCGACCTCGTCGTCCCCGAGGCGTTGAGCGATCTGACCGACACCCACCCGGCAGTCGGGGCCGCGGACATCCGGACTATCCCCGTCACGCTCCCGGCCGACACGGGACTCTACCGCCTCGTGGTCACGCTCCACGATCCCGACCGCGTCGCCTACAACGCCGTGACCCAGGATCTCGTCCGGGCCCTGATCGTCCAGGTGACCGGTCGCACGTGGGTCACCTATAACGCCCCCGACCGCGTCGCCGCGACCGCGGGGCAGGCGCTGAACATCGCGATCCGGGTGGCCAACACCGGGTCCGTGGCCTGGGGCCCCCTGCCGCTGGGCAAGGCCGTGGATCCCGAACCTGCGCAGCCCGAGCCCCAGCCACTGGTCATCGGCCACTGGCTCCCGCTCGATGGCGGATCGCCGCCGCCGGCCCCCGTCGATGGGTTCGCCGGGTCGGTGCCCGCCGCGTACCTCGCCCCGGGGTCGAGCGCGGTCGTCAACCTCCTCGCCACCGCGCCGCACCAGCCGGGGAGCTACCTCCTCGTCGTGGATCTCGTCACGTCGGACGGGACCTCGCTCGCCGCGGCCGGGGTGCCGCCGCTGCTGGTCCGCGTGGTCGTCGTGCCGGTCGCCGCGGAATCTGCCGCGCCAACGCTCGCGCCCGGGACCGGTCCGTGATGGATCGCGAGGCCCTGGCCCCGTTCCTGGCGCTCGTGATCCTCGTGAACGTGGCAGCAATCGCGTTCGTCCTGAGCGGTCGCCGATTGCCCCGGCGTTCGCGCCGTCCGACGCCGGTCTCACCTCGGCGGGTCGATACCCAGCTTTGCCCGGAGCGCGTCGACGCACCGGTCCCGAACGCGGCAGCCTGGGACTTGGTCCGCACCGCGGCGTCCAGCCGCCACGCTCGCCTCGGCCGCCCGGCGACCGACGTCGCGCTCGAGCTCGTGGGCCTCGACGTGATCGCGGAGCGGGATAGAGCAGCGCGCTGACCTGCTGGGCCGGTCAGTCCGGTTCGCGCTCCGCGAGTGACCCGGGCTTCGGACCCGCTCGGCTGGGACGGTGCCGAGACCTTCCGGATCCTGCTCCTGGGGGCTGACGCGTCCGACACGAGGGTCTACCTCGGGCGGGGCGTCGAGGTTCAGAGCCGGGCAATGCGCCGATCCGTCCCCGCCCAGGCTGCCGGCCTGCACCGGCCCCCCAAGACGCGGGGTTCGGATCGATCCAAATGCGGGCTGGCCGACGGCCGGCCCCGGGAACGTAATGCGCAGATGCGATACCTCCGCCCCGGCGTGGTCCCCAGATGACCACGAGCCCGCTTCTGTCCGTCCGGAAACCCACCCTGGTTCCGGCCGTCGTTGCCCTCGTCGTCGTCATCGCGGCCCTGGCGCTCTCAGGCGCCTGGCTCGCCATCGCGGCATTCACAGCGGGCCACGACGACGCCGGCCCGCCGCATGCCGACTTCGTCGGCGAGCGGATCACGACCAGCTACGGGTCCTTCACGGTTCAGCACGTCGAGGACATCGGCGGCCTGACCTCGAATGATCTCGCCGGGGTGACCCACGGGATCCAGAACCTCGTCCTTTCGGACAGCGCGCAGGTCGAGGTCTCAGTCCTGTTCGCCAACGAGGGCGGGAACTCCGTCCAGGTGAGCCCGTCCCAGTTCCGCCTCGTCGTCGACGGCACGGCCGATCCTGTCGAGCCGACCGGCTCAACGATCCGGCCCCTCCTCCTCCAGCCGGGAGCAAGCCTCGAAGCGAGCCTGACGTTCGTCGTCAAGCAAACCGGGGCGCGGCTTTCCGTCACCTACACGGATCCCGGCGGCGCCCTGATCAGCGTCCCGGCCGGCCAGCTCGGCCAGGCCCCGCCCGACACAGGCAATGGGCATTCGCACTGATTGGGCGGTAGTTCCCCGCTCCGCGACCCGGTTCATCCACATCGCGAGTCAACAGGGAGGGAGAGTAATTTCGATGGACGTCCAGCTTGGTAGGCCCGGCCGACAACGGGATCGATGGCACATCCGCCCCGCCGCATTGTCGGCGCTGACCATTGCCCTGGCCTACGGGGGCGGCCTGTGGCTCCACCTGCTCCACGAGGCGGAAGGCGCGACCGAACCCGGCGCGCCGTCCGGAATCGTCCACTGGCTCCGCGACTCGACGCTCCTGCTTCCGGTGGTCCTGGCCAGCGTGTGGCTCGGCCTCCTCCTTGGGCGCCGCGTCATGCGGTCGTTCTCCGACCGAGGTGCGCGGGCGCTCGCGGTCACGGCGGTCGCGACCCTCGTGGCCGCGATCACGAGCCTCGCCGAGGCGCTCGCCAGCCCGATCCACGGGATCGCGTTCGGCGGCACCCACGATCACCACGGAGTCGCGATGCCGCTCGCGGTCCACATGACCTATGACGGTCTCGTGGCGCTCGCGGCCAACCTCGTGATCGCGGGCCTCGTCATGCTCGTCCTCCGCGGCGCGGCATGGACGGACACGTCCCGCTCGATCCCGCTCCGGCTTCGCCTGGTCCGGTCCCTCCCGCTGCGGCGGGCGTTCGCGCTCGCCTCGAGTGCCGCCCTCGTGGCCTCGTCCGGGCTGTTGCTCCCGATCAGCACGAGCGCCGTCGTGGCAGCCACGCCGCAGGGACCGTGCCCGTCCGGCGCCCCGACGAAGTCGTTCAACGTCTCGGCCATCGACATCCGGATGGACCTCAACCGCTTCGGCGACAACGACCCGCTGGCCCAGATGTTCGTGCTCGACGACATGATCCCGGCCGTCCGCGCCTTCGAGGCGAAGGGCCACACCGCGTTGTCGATCGGCCTTCGCGACGACCCCATCCAGCCGCTCTCCATCCGGGCGAACGAGGGTGACTGCGTCGTCATCAACTTCACAAACAGCACGACGCGCCCGGCACCCCTGGCCACGAGCCACACGTACGGAATCCACATCGACGGCCTCGCGTTCGACATGAGCTCCTCCGGCGACGCGATCGGCAACAACCCGGACTCGTCCGTCGGCCCGGGTGGCACGCGAACGTACACGTACTGGATCCCGAACGACCCGACCCTCGAGGGCGGGCACTACATGCATCCGGGTCCCGGGAATCGCCAGGCCGTCGCGCACGGCCTCTTCGGCGCGCTCGTCGTTGAGCCGCCCGGCTCCACCTACCGGAACCCGACCACCGGCGCGCCGCAGATCTCCGGCTGGGAGGCCGACATCATCCCGGCGGGCGGCAAGTCGTTCCGCGAGAACGTCAAGATCTTCCACGAGATCGGCACCGAGGCCGAGAAGGACACCACGCCGGTCGACGTCACCGGCAAGGTCCTGCCGACCATCGACCCGCACACCGGCGCCTACCGGCCCGGATCGCGCGCCATCAACTACCGCTCCGAGCCGTTCATGGACCGGCTGAACTACGCGCCGGACCAGAAGTCGGTCGTGTACGGCTCGTACACGTTCGCCGACACCACGAACATCATCCCGCGCGGCTACCTGGGAGATCCCACGAAGTTCCGGCTCATGCACGCCGGCAGCGAGGTCTTCCACGTCTACCACCTCCACGGTGGCTCCGACCGCTGGCGCTTCAACCCGCTCGCCGACCCGACCTACGACTATGGCAAGACCGGCCTGGACAAGCACCCGGTGCAGGTCCAGTCGGAGTCCGCCCGACTCGACTCCCAGTCCATCGGCCCCGGCGAGTCGTTCAACCTCGAGATCGAGAACGGGGCCGGCGGCGCCCAGCAGGGTGCCGGCGAGTTCCTGTTCCACTGCCACATCGCCCACCACTACTTCTCCGGCATGTGGGGCTACTGGCGGGTATTCGACACGCTCCAGCCGGACCTCATGCCGCTCCCCGACCGGGCAGCGCTCCCGCAGGCAGTGGACTCGTCCGCCCTCGTCGGGAAGACGATCGGCGGCCAGACGATCACGACCTCCAACCTCGACGCGTGGATCCGGCCGCAGCTCCCGGTCCAGGGCGTCACCCAGGCGATCACTGCGAGCCCCAACCCCGCGGACACCGCCGACCAGGACGCGTCGGTGTGGGACTGGACTGTCTCGAGCGGGCTCTACCTCGGTGAGCCCGACCGCGCCTCCAACGTCCAGCTGGGCGGGGCTACCGTCCCGTGGCCGGACTTCAACAATGCTGTGCCGGGCCACCCGGCCGCGCTGATCGTTGACCAGGCGGTGGCGAGCACCTGGGCGCTTCCCGACGGCAGCCACGTGAACTTCTCCTCCGGTGGCTATATCGGCAGCCGCCCGAAGCTCCTCTTCAACCCGACAAACGGCCGCCCGGCGTTCCCGCTCATCCGCCCGCACATCGGAAAGCGGCCGCCGTTCTCCCCGAACGGCCACTCCGGGGCGCCCTACCTGGGCGAGTACGGCGGTCAGGCGGCCGTTCCCGTGATCCCCGTCGGCTCGACCAGCAGGTCGCCGATTGACCCGTGGGCGAACCGTGCCGACGGCATCTGCCCGTCCGGGGCGCCCCTCCGGACCTACAACATCGTCGGGGTCGCGATCCCGATCCCCGTGACCGATCCGACCAAGGGCTCGAAGGTCGTCGACCCGCTCGGCGCGCTCGACGTCCTCGCATCGGACAAGGCCGCGGTCCTGTCCAACACCAAGGTCTACGCGGGCGTCACGCACAACGAGCCGCTGGCCATTCGGGGCAACATCGGCGACTGCATCGCAGTCACCTACACGAGCGAGTTGACGGACGGCGGCGCCGAGCTGCCCTACTCCAAGACGAACATCCACATCCACCACGTCCAGTTCGACACGCAGGCGTCGGACGGCGTCATCTCGGGCTTCTCGTACGAGCAGTCGATCCGGCCCTACAAGATCGTCGACCCGCAGCTGACGGCGGCGGCCAACGTCGGCGACGACGTCCTGACCCTCGCCAGCGTGGCCAAGTTCCAGCCTGGAGTCTGGATCGGCGTCGGCCTGGGCACGGACGGCATCGAGATCCGCCAGATCGTGTCGATCGCCGCCAACAAGAACCAGGTCAGGCTCAGCCAGAAGCTGGGCAAGGCCCATGCGGCCGGCGAATGGGCCGGGACCGAGTTCGTCCAGTACCGCTGGTACCCGGACGTCGAGCTCGACAACATCTTCTTCCACGACCACGTCAACGGCATCCACGGCTGGAGCCACGGCATGGTGGGCCAGCTCATCATCGAGCCCACCGGCTCGCGCTACTTCGACCCCGTCTCCGGGGCCGAGATCCGGGCCGGCGCGGCGGCCGACATCCACACGGATCCCACGTGCGTCCCGGGCACGGATCCGGCCGGGTCTCCTGTCGGCACGTCGAACCAGTGCTCGCTCATTCCGGGCGTTGTGCCCGCCAGCTACCGCGAGTTCGCCGTCTGGACGATCAACGACAATGAGCCCTCCCCGCCGGACGGGACGCTCAACAAGCGCGCCGAGCCGTTCACGGATCGGGCCGCGTTCGGCGGAACGTGCGCCTCGTCAGACCGCTTTGCTGCCTCGTGCGGTGGCGACCCGTACACCCCGATCCTCACGGCCTACGCCGGAGACCCGGTGGTCATCCGCAACATCAACGTGGGCCAGGGCACCAACACGCTCACCATCGATGGGCACCAGACCTTCTGGGAGCCACGCTACCGTGACGCGTTGGGGATCGAATCCGGCCCGATCGACACGATCCACACGAGCGTGTCCGAGAAGTTCACCCTCATCCTGAAGGACGGCGCCGGGGGCCCCGATCACATCGCGGGCGACTACCTCTACCACGACGGCGAGAACCGACGCTTCGTGGGCGGCGCCTGGGGCATCCTCCGGGTGCTCCCGGCCGTGAACCCCAGCGTCCTCCAGCCGCTTCCCGGGATCAACATCCCGGCGCCGCTGGCCATCTGCCCGCCAGGTGCGCCGGTCCACAGCTTCGCCATCAGCGCGGTCGACCTGCCAAGCACGGCGGCCGGCGGCGGCCAGGACGGTCGCAAGGCCGCCTTCGTGCCGACGTCGCTCGCCGCCGGGGTGATCGCCAAGACGATCTTCCCGGAGCCTCTCGTCATGCACGTCGCCGCCGGCGAGTGCGTCAAGGTGACCCTCACCAACCAGCGAAATGGTCCGCGCGCCTCATTCCACGTGGGCGCCCTGCTCCACGACCTGAACAACAGCGGCATCAATGTCGGCAACAACCCGGGCGACCAGACGGTCGCACCCGGAGCCTCCAAGACGTACACGTATTACACCGACACCCAGAAGCTCGAGAGCACGATGATCTCCGACTTCGGTGGCGACAACAGCGGCCTCGACGGGCTCTACGGCTCGGTGGTCGTTGCGCCGGCTGGAGCGACCTTCACCGATCCCGAGTCCGGGGTGGCCGTCGACGTGGGCTCGCAGGTCGACGTCCACGTGCCCGGCCAGCCCGCCTACCGTGACTTCACCCTCCTGCTCGCCGACCACGACCCGAGGATCGGCCAGAGCACGATGCCGTACCCATCCGTCGTGTCGGGCCCGGCCCTCGTCAACTTCCGGAGTGGCGGGATCCGTGGGGACAGCCCGACCATGTTCCAGTCGAGCGCGAACGGCGGCGATCCGGCCACCCCGCTCCTGCGGGCGTATGCGGGCGACATGGTGAAGGTCCACGTGCTCGGCGCACCGGCAAGCGACCAGGTCCACGTGTTCAACCTCGGCGGGATGTCCTGGCCGAGTGACATGTACCTCCACAACGCAAGCCAGTGGCAGAGCCGCGCTGTGGGACCGTGGGAGAAGCTCGACATCAACGTCTCGGGCGGCGCCGGCGGCGCCGCCCAGCAGGCCGGCGACTACTTCTACGGCGACCTTCGCCGTGCGTTCACCGAAGCCGGGATGTGGGGCCTCTTCCGGGTCCTCCCGAACACCTGTTCGGCGGGCGGGACGGCGGGCCTGGTCTGCCTTGGCCAGACGTCCACGCCCACCCCGCCGGCCGTGACCGGGATCAGCCCGACCACCGGCCCGTCCACCGGTGGGACGCCGGTCACCATCAGCGGCACGAACTTCGACACGGCGTCCGGCGGGACCACGGTGGCGTTCGGGGCCAACGCGGCCACTAGCGTCACGTGCTCCAGCACGACGAGCTGCACCGCCACCAGCCCGGCCGGCTCGGCCATCGTCGATGTCGTCGTGACGGCCCACAGCCTGTCGAGTGCGACAGGCAGCGCCGACAAGTTCACCTATACCGCCGCAGCGGTTGCGCCGACCGTGACCACGATCAGCCCGTCCTCCGGCTCCACGGCTGGCGGCACGAGCGTCACGATCACCGGCACCGGGTTCAACCCGGCCGCCGGCGGCACGCTCGTCGCGTTCGGGGCGAACGCCGCCTCGAACGTGACGTGCGGCAGCACCACGAGCTGCACAGCGACCAGCCCGTCCGGCGCCGCCGGGACCGTGGACGTCCTCGTGACGGCCAACGGCCTTTCGAGCGCCGTGAACCTGGCCGATCAATTCACCTATGTCGTCCCGCCACCGGCGGTCGGCTTCGTCGGGCCGTCCTCCGGCCCGGAGGCCGGCGGAACTGCCGTCACGATCACGGGCACCGGCTTCAGCAGCGTTCCGGGTGCCACCACGGTGGCGTTCGGGGGCCACCCTGCAGCCGGTGCCACGTGCTCCAGCACCACAGTCTGCGCGGCCACCAGCCCCGCCGGCACGGGCCGGGTTGACGTGATCGTGACCGTCAATGGTGTCCCGAGTGCGGCCGTCGCGGTTGACCAGTTCACCTACGTGGCCGCGGTCCAGACGACCCTGCCCGTGTCCGTGCCGTCGCTCGCGAGAGGCAACGGCTACTGGGTCACGGTCACGACCACCGCAAACGGGACCGTCAGCGCCACCTGGACGAACTCCTTGAAGCTCCAGGGAACGCTGGCCATCTACGCCGGCAACCCGTTCGTTGGCAGCACCGACCCCGTGAAGCTCAGCCCGCCGCCCGGACCCCTGGTCCTGGACAAGGGCAACAAGGCCAGCTACTCGGCGACGATCGTCGGGCAGCCGGCCGGACTCTACACGGCCTACTTCTTTAGCGGCAGCGCGGCGCCAGCGAGCGCCGGAACGGTCACCTACCTGAAGTAGCCACGCACCTGGACGCCCACCGGAAGGGCCCGCATCTGCGACCCCCGCGCCTGCGGGGGTCCCAGATCCCCCGGATGCGGCTGGCGGGCAGGCCCTGCTGGGTCGTCCAATCAACGCAGAAAAATGGGTCGGATCGCCGGCCCGCGCCACAGTCTCGGCATGGACACGAAGGTGAGGATCACGGACATGCGACAAACGAGATCGGCATTGCGCCACTCGATCTCCCTGTTGACGGCGGTGGCGATGGTCGCCGCCCTGGTCACTGCCGGCGTCGGGCCGGCGATTGCTCTGACTGTCAACCGCCCGGCGGCGGTCGCGGCCGCCCCAGCCGTCCCGCTCGTGCTGCCGGTCAGCACGCAGTTCGATATCACCGGCTTCCTCCAGGAGGCCGCGCTCGGCGGGGCCGGAACCGGTCCCGGCACAGGCGCCCACCAGGGCGGCAGCCTGAAGGTCAACGGCATGACCGTGATCGTCCCTTCAGAGACGATCGTGATCCTGCCGGCCAACGCTCTCACCTGGCAGGAGCTGTTCGCCCAGGCCCCGGCCCCCTACACAGGGCTTGCGACCGGCATGGCCCTGGCGGACCTTCCGGCGCCCATGAGCACCTACGAAGTGCACGTGGTGGGCAACCGGGTCGGTGACACGTACATCGCCGGCCTCGTGAACATCTCCCAGCAGGGGCTGAACTCGGGCGCTGGCTTCATCAACTTCATGGACTATGCCCTCGGCGAGATGCGCGTCGGCGGCATCGCCAACGACCCGAACTGCGTCGCGAGCGCCGCGAACACCGTCGCCGGCGGCCCGACCTGCAGCGGCGCCCGTGTGCGGATCAACGATCCGCAGAACGCGAGCCTCCCCGCCGGTTCCGGCCGCTTCGGCCGTGCGAATACCCCCGACCAGCGGTTCACGGTTGACCAGGACAACCCGACGATCACGGCAGGCACCGGCTTCCCGATGTGCTTCCCGCGCGTCACGACCGACCCGAGCGTGGCCGGCAACCCCGATGATCCGCAGTGCCCACTGGCCAACCGGCCCCTCGACGTCGGCGGCGTCTTCTCGATGAAGTGGACAACGAACGACCCGACGATTCCGGGACTTCCCGCATTTCCCAGCGCGAAGGTGCAGGCACCCTTCGAGGTCGGCGACTACATCACCTTCGCCGGTACGCTGGTGCACGACGGACTCAGCCCGACGGCAGGCCCGTGGGCCGGAACGGCGGGCACCTACGTCTCCGCCCACACCATCGTCAACAACGTTGCCATCTATACGGCGCCGGGTACCAACCCGGCCTACGTGATCACCGATGTGACCCTCATCGGCACCGGCGGCCTGACCATCATCGGCGCGGGCGAGGCGGCGATCCGGACCCGCTTCGAGGGCATGACCACCGACCCGAGCCGGCAGATCCACCTCTACGGCATCGACATCAACCCCACCACCGGCGCCACCACGGACCGGGACTGGGGCTTCATCGGCGTCGACCAGGGCCCGCCCACCGGCGCGGTCAAGGGCCGCTGGCGCTTCCGGCCGCCCTGCCTGGCGTTCGGGACCGTCCCGACGAAGCCGGACAAGCAGTGCGTCATCGGACCCGACGGCACGTTCCTGCCGCCGACCCGCGAGATGCGGGCCGTGATCGAGGGCCTGCAGGTGCAGAATCCCGCTAACACGGCATGTGTTCTCCCCCAGACGAACATGCCTGCCGTTCCGCTCGGACAGAACTGCGCGGAAACCGCTGCCAACGGGATCTTCTACGGCCAGTACCACGCCCCGATCACCGACTACATCTTCCCTGAGAACCTTCCCGGCACGCCCGTCGTGCCGAACAACTTCGAGGCCATGCCGTTCCTCGGCTGCGGTGGGTACACGTCTGCCGCCGCGACGCGCGCGGGCCAGCTCAACCCCTGGCCGGGGCAAACCGCCCCGACCTGCCTCTCGGCTCCGGTCGCAAACGCCGGCGGACCGTATGGTCCAGTCGGCTCCGGTGGGACCGTGGCCCTTTCCGGCAGCGCCACCGGGAGTGCCCCGTTGACGTTCCTCTGGACTGCCAGCGCGGGGACGTTCTCCAGCGCGACGAGCGCCACGCCGATCTTCACGGCACCCTCGGTCGCCGCCGATACGACGGTGACGCTCTCGCTCACCGCCACCAACACGGTCGGGACCTCCGCGCCGTCGACGGTGACGATCCTGGTCAGCAAGGCCCTCGCCCCGACGATCGACCCGATCGCGAACCAGACCGTGGTTTCGGGGAATAGCGGGAACTTCGCCGTCACCGGTTCGGATCCCAATGTTCCGGCGGCAACACCGC
>JANXWH010000226.1 GCA_025351245.1 Chloroflexota bacterium
ACGCCGAGACGGCGCCCTCCGGTGCGCTGCCCGGGGCGAGTCCCGGCATGGCATCCTCGGCGGGCCGGAGCGCGGTCACTGTCCAGCCCCAGCCCCAGCCGCAGCCGCGAACGCGTGGCGCGCGGCAGCGATCGTCAGGTCCAGCTCCGCGGGCCCGTGGGCCGCGGAGAGGAACCAGGCCTCGAATTGCGAGGGCGCCAGGAGGATGCCGGCGTCCAGCATCGCCCCGAAGAAACGCGCGTAGGCGGCGCGGTCCGACTCGAAGGCCTCGGCGGCGTTCGCCGGCGCGCCGTCCCGGAAGAAGACCGTGAGCAGCGACCCAACCCGGGTGATCCCGACCGTCGCGCTCGCGCCGGCGGCGGCCGCGGCGAGCCCGGCCTCGAGCGCCGCGCCGGTCGTCTCCAGCCCGACGTAGAGCTCCGGAGTCAGGAGCCGGAGGGTCGCCGCGCCGGCGGCCATCGCGAGCGGATGGCCGGACAGCGTCCCTGCCTGGTAGACCGGCCCGGACGGGGCCACCAGGTCCATCAGGTCGCGCCGACCGCCGTAGGCCCCGACCGGCATCCCGCCGCCGACGATCTTGCCCAGAACGGTCAGGTCCGGGGTCACGCCGTAGCGGGCCTGAGCGCCGCCGAAGGCGACCCGGAAACCGGTGATGACCTCGTCGAAGATGAGCAGCGCGCCGTTCGCGGTGGTCAGCTCGCGCAGCCGGGCGAGGTAGCCCGCGGCCGGCGGGATGACCCCCGCGTTGGCCGCGACCGGCTCCACGATGATCGCGGCGATCAGGTTGGGGTGTGCCTCGAAGGTCGCCTCGACCGCGGCCGCGTCGTTGTAGGGCACGACGATCGTCGCGGAGGCGGTCGCGGCCGGGACGCCGGCGCTGCCCGGGATCGCGAGCGTGGCGACGCCGGACCCAGCCTCGACGAGCAGCCCGTCGCTGTGGCCGTGGTAGCCGCCCGCGAACTTGATGACGAGCTCGCGACCCGTTGCTCCGCGGGCCAGCCGGACCGCGCTCATCGCCGCCTCGGTGCCGCTCGACGTGAAGCGAAGGCGCTCCATCGACGGCATCGCGGCGCGGACCAGCTCGCCCAGCTCCACCTCGCGCGGGGACGTCGCGCCGAGCGCGAACCCGTCGAGTGCCGCAGCCCGGACCGCCTCCACGACTTCGGGCCGGGCGTGCCCAAGCAGCGCCGGCCCCCATGAGCCGATCCAGTCCACGTACCAGCGCCCGTCCGCGTCACGCACCCGCGCCCCGGACCCGGCGTCGAGCACGAGCGGGGGCCGCCCGACCGAGCGGAAGGCCCGGACCGGGCTGTTGACACCGCCGGGGAAGAGCCCCTCTGCGCGGGCCCGGAGGTCCGCCTGGCGGCTCGCCGTGGTGGTCATCGATCGTCCTCCCGGAGCCAGCCGGCGACATCCGCGGCCGCGTACGTGATCACGAAGTCGGCCCCGGCGCGCACGATCGAGACCAGGCTCTCCAGCACGACCCGGCGTTCGTCCACCCAGCCACGCTCGGCCGCGGCCTTGACCATCGCGTACTCGCCGCTCACCTGGTAGGCCCCGATCGGCAGGTCGTGGTCCGCACGCGCCCGGGCCAGGATGTCCAGGGAGGGGAGCGCCGGCTTGATCAGGAGCATGTCCGCGCCCTCGGCCACGTCGGCCGCGATCTCGCGGCGAGCCTCGCGGGCATTCGCCGGATCCATCTGGTAGCCACGCCGGTCGCCGAACGCGGGCGCCGAATCGGCCGCCTCGCGGAAGGGGCCGTAGAACGCGGAGGCGGTCTTCGCGGCATAGGCGAGGATCGCGGTCCCGGTGTGGCCGGCCGCGTCGAGGCCGGCCCGGATCGCGGCGACCTGGCCGTCCATCATCGCGCTCGGCGCGACGACATCGGCGCCGGCCTCCGCCTGGGAGACGGCGCTCCGGGCCAGGAGCCGTGTGGCCGCGTCGTTGTCCACGCTGCCGTCCGGCTCCAGCGGGCCGCAGTGGCCGTGATCCGTGTATTCGCACAGACAGGTGTCGGCGATCAGCACGAGCGGCAGGCTCGCGGCGCGGAGCCGGCGGAGCGTCTCCTGGACGATCCCGTCCTCGATCCACGCGCCGGTCCCGACGGGATCCTTGTCCGCGGGCAGCCCGAAGACGATGACGCCGCCGACACCTAGCGCAGCCAGCCTGCGGGCCTCGACCACCGCCTCGTCCGGCGAGAGTCGCTCGACGCCGGGCATCGAGCCGATCGGCTCGCGCACCCCGGCGCCCCGACGCACGAAGAGCGGCGCCACGAGCATCGACGGGTGGAGGCGCGTCTCGCGAACGAGCGCGCGCAGGGCCGGGGTTCGCCGCAGGCGCCGGAGGCGCGGCGCGCCGAGCGCCCGGTCAAGCGTCCCGGC
>JANXWH010000238.1 GCA_025351245.1 Chloroflexota bacterium
AGTGGGCCGTGTCGATCGCAGTGGGCCGTGTCGAACCAGTTGGCCGTGTCGATCGTCCTGGGCCGCCGGACGCCGTGGCTAGAATGGACGGGGACTCCGTCCTCGGCCGCGAGGGCCTCCGCGACGCGATCGAGGACACGACGGAGATCCGGATCCTCGTCGTCGCGCAGCCGGGATAGGAGTCGCGAGATGGACGTCAACTTCGGCGGCGGCATGGTGATCGAGTGGATCCTCGTCCTGATCATCGTCTTCTTCTGGGGCCTCGTTTTCGCCGCGATCGTGCTCGGGATCCGCTGGCTGATCCGGGCCGACCGTCGGGGCAGCCACGAAGGCCCCGCGACCCCGGACGCCCTGGAGATCCTTCGCCAACGCTACGCACGCGGGGAGATCGACGAGGCCGAATACGAGCGCCGACGGGCTGTCCTGAGGGGCTGACGGCCCACGACAGGATCCGCGGCTCGGGGGTCAGCGCCCGGGACGCGCCCGCGGCGCTCCGCCGGGACGTGCCGGCCGTCGTTGCCCGCCGCGCAACAAACGGGCTGGATCAGGGCCGATCGCCGCGCGTTCCCGGGCTCCGTTGCCCGTCCTGCAACAAACGGGCTGGATCAGGCCCCATCGGCCCGGCCCTACCAGGCTTCGTTGCCGCTGCCGCAACAGAAGGGCGAAGCGACGGGCTGAAGGGGCGTGCAGGGCCGATCTCAGGGCCGCGCACGGCCGATCTGTTGAATGGGGCGCAACGTCGCTGAGGCGGGTGTCGCGACGGCAGAGCCCCCGTGGCGGCGGACGAGGGCCACGAACGCCGCGCCGGCCTCGTCGCCGGCCTCGTCCGCCGGTCACCTTCTGCTCGATGATCGCGGGGACCAGCGCTTCCGGCACCCGGCGCGTCCGACCGATTCGGATCCCCGGGAACCGGGCGTGACGGTCGCGGAGCAGGGGATGGCCGGTCATGACCGCCACGAACCCGGCCGCATCGTCAAGCGCGCCGGCCAGCTCCGGCGCCTGCTCGATCGCCCGGGCCGCTCCTGGGCCCACGCCTGCGCCCGGATCGCGGCGCCGTCGGGGACGAGCGTGAGCGTGGCCGGCCCGTCGGGCGTCCGGGTCGCCCGCCACACGGACGTGTCGGCCGAGAAACGCAGAGTCGGGTCGCCGGGGCCGCGGCGATGAATGGCCAGCGTCAGGCGGAGGTCAAGCGGATCGCGCGGAGCGAAGCGGCGCACGAGCGGTTCCATCGCCGCAGAGCCTACGCCTTGAGCGACGCGGGCCAGCCTACCGCTTGCCCCAGGGTGGGCGAGTGCTTATCATCGTGTCCATGCTTAGCGTCAAGATCAGCACCAAGCACCAGATCGCGGTCCCCAGCGAGGCGCGCAAGAAGCTGGGACTGAAGGCGGGCGACCGCCTCGACGTCGAGGTTGAAGGCGACGTCATCCAACTCCGCCGCCACGTGCCGGCCGGCGACCGCCTCCACGGCATCGGGGCCCACCTCTGGGACGGGACCGACCCGGCCGAGCGGATCCGTGCCCTTCGGGACGAGTGGGAAGCGCGCGATCGGGCGCGCATGGAGGATATCGCTCGGGCAATTGCCGCCGACCGGGCCACCGGCTCCGAAGTTCCCTGACGGTGAGACTCGACGAGCTCTTGGAACATCACGCCCGCATCGCCCTCGACGCGAACCTGTTCATCTACCTCTTCGAGACCGGTGGCCCGGATGCCATCGCGGTGCGCGGTCTCCTGAACGCGGCGGAAGCGGCCGGAACAACGTTCGTGGTCGCATCGCTCGCGCTTGCCGAAGTGGCGGTTCACCCGGTCACGATCGGCGACGCTGTCATGGCGGACCGCTATGCAGACGCCATTCGCTCGGTCAACCGACTCCACGTCGTGCCACTCACCGCCGACATCGCGATCGACGCTGGGATCCTGCGCGGCCAGCACGGCTCCTCGCTCCCGGACGCGATTCACCTGGCGACCGCGCGCCAGGCTGGTGCAAGCGCGTTCGTCACGAACGACCGGAGGGTTCGCTCAATGCCAAAGCTCGAGGTAGTCCAGCTGGCCGACCTCGTCGCCTGACACGTCGCCCAGCGAACGTCCGGATCAGCACCCGATCCGGACGATCCAGCGGCCCCGCGCGCGCCCGGCCAGGATCGCGGTCAGCGCCTCCGGGAGCGTGTCGAGCGTCACCTCGGTCACGCCGTCGCCAAGGCCGATCGGGCGCAGGTCGTCGCCGAGTCGCTCCCAGATCACACGTCGCTCCGCGATCGGGACCTGTGCCGAGTCGATCCCGACAAGCGCCGCGCTCCGAAGGATGAACGGGAAGACCGTCGTCGCGAAGCCCGCCCCGCCCGCGTTGCCGGACGCGGCGACCGTCGCGTCGCGCCGGAGCGTGCGCAGGATGTAGGGCAGCGTCGCACCGCCCACGCAGTCCACCGCGCCCGCCCATCGCTCTGCCTCGAGCGGTCGCGTGCTCTCGGCCGCCACCTCGGCCCGATCGACGACCACCGCGGCGCCCAGGCCGCGCAACCGGTCCGCCTCGTCCTGTTTCCCGGTCGCCGCCACGACCTCGTAGCCGCGCGCGGCGAGGATCCCGACCGCGGCGGTCCCCAGCCCACCGGACGCGCCCGTGACCAGGACCGGCCCCGTCCCGGGCCGCAGGCCGCGCTCCTCCAGCCGGACCACGGAGAGCGCCGCGGTGAAGCCGGCCGTCCCGAGCGCCATCGCGAGCCGCGGGGTCAGCGCCGGGCCGAGCGGCACGACCCAGACGGCCGGCACGCGCTGGAACTCCGCGAACCCCCCGTGCCGGCTCACTCCCAGGTCGTAGCCGTGGGCAAGGACCGCGATGCCGACCGGGATGGACGGGTCCGCGCTTGCGACGACTTCGCCCGCCAGGTCGATCCCCGCGATCAGCGGGCTGATCCGGGCGACCTTGCCGCCCGCGATCGTGGCGAGGCCGTCCTTGTAGTTGACACTGGACCACAGGACACGGACCTCGACCTCGCCCGGGGGCAGATCCGCCTCCGCGAACGGCCGGACGCCGCGGTTGACGGTGGCGCCGACCTGCTCGGCGACAAAGGCGCGGAACGTGGCGGGGATCGCGGTCATCGGCGGCTCCCGTTGGGCGTGGCGGGTTCTCGGTGACCATCATGATCGCCGAAGCGCCCGCGCCTGGTCTGGTTCAGCCGTGCAGGCTCTCTCCCGGCGCCCAGCCGTGGAGGGCCACCTGCCCCAGCCCGCGCGCGTCGAGCTCCGTCCGCAACTCGTCCGGCGTCCCGGCGAGGATCGGGAAGGTGCCCCAGTGGATTGGCGCCA
>JANXWH010000005.1 GCA_025351245.1 Chloroflexota bacterium
CAATAGCGGCAGGCCGTCGTCAAGAGTTGCGCGAGGCGACACGACGACCTCTATCCGCATTACGGAGGTCACGGAACGACCGCGCGGCTCACACCCAAGCTCGTCCGGCAGACAATCGATGAGATGAACGCGATCCTGGAGCACGCCCCGCTCGACACCCGCGTGGATTGGGTCCGCGACCTCTTCGAGCGAATCGACGCCGACAGCCGCGAGAGCCACGCCGTCGCGGTCTGGAAGGCCGTGACCGATAAAGGTGTTAACCGGTTGGATTCAGTAAGCGAGTGGCTCCGGCGGTAGGATTCGAACCTACGACCAAGCGATTAACAGTCGCCCGCTCTACCACTGAGCTACGCCGGAGCGGAGGCGTCCGCCGCGGAACGGGCGGAGCGCGCATCGGGCGGCCGGGGCCGCGCCGCGTGGAAGAATAGCATGGGATCCGGACACGGAGTCTCCCCCACCCGGCGATGCGATACTCCCGGCGTGAGCCTGATCTCGGTCGCGGAACTCGCCGCCGCCCTTGACGACCCCGACCTCCGGATCGCGGACGTGCGCTGGTCGCTGGCTGCACCGGGAGGAGGGCGCGCCGCGTACGCGACCGCACATCTGCCGGGCGCAGTATTCGTCGATCTCGAGTCCGTGCTCACGGCCCCGGTGGGGCCCGGACGTCATCCCCTCCCCGATCCGGCCGCGTTCGCCGCTGCGCTCGGCGCGCTTGGGATCGGCCGCAGGCAGCGCGTGGTGGCATACGACGACGTGGGCGGAACGGTGGCGGCACGCCTCTGGTGGATGCTCGATGCGCTCGGGCATGCGCGGGCGGCGGTCCTGGACGGCGGGATCGGTGCGTGGCGGGTGGCGGGGTTGCCGGTGACCGCGGAGGTGCCCGTCCACGCGGCCCTGCCCCCGGAGCAGCGGCTGGCGACGGCGGGCGTCGGGTCCGCCTGGCCGCGGACGATCGATCGCGTCGCGCTGGCGGCGCGGCTGGGCGAGGTGACACTCCTGGACGCGCGGGCACTCGAGCGCTACCGCGGCGAGATCGAGCCGGTCGACCGCGTTCCCGGCCACATCCCGACGGCGCGAAGCCTGCCGACCTCCGCGCTCCTGGACGCGGGTGGCCAGTTCCTGGCGCCGGCCGCGCTCGCGTCGCGGTTCGCGGCCGCGGGGGTCGGCGGTGGCGGTGCGGTCCGTTTCGGCGGAGCGGGGGCCGGGGTCGGCGGAGCAGCCGGCGGGGTGGCCGGCGTCGGCGGAGCGGGGGCCGGGGTGCAGGTTGGCGGGTCGGCCGAGGTTGGCGCGGGGTCGGTCGGGGCCGGGCTTGGGTCGGTCGGGGCCGGGTCGGCCGAGGTTGGCGCCGGGTCGGTCGTCGTCGCGTGCGGCAGCGGCGTGAACGCGTGCCAGCTCGCGCTCGCGATGCGGGCGTCCGGGCTTCCCGACCCCCTCCTCTACCCGGGGTCGTACAGCGATTGGACGCAGTCGGGCATGCCGATCGCGACCGGCGACGAGCCGGGCGAGCCGCCGGTTTCGCACGAGCAAACCCGGCTCCACCCGGTTCGCACGAGCAACCAGAGCGCCACCGGGTAACCGGGAGATAACCCGCGACTCCCATCATGACCCGATGGGAACGCGCATCAGCGCCACGTCCGTCGGTGCCGATCGGGCTCGGCGCACCGTCGCGGAGCTCACCACCGAGCTCCGGCGGGCGCGGGTCGATCGTGGATTGAGCCAGGCGGAGGTCGGTCGCGCGGTGGGGTTGAGCGGGCCACAAGTTTGCCGGATCGAGCGCGGCCTCTCGCCGGACGTCTCGATCGCCGTGCTCTGCAGGCTCGTCGCGGTCGTCGGGCTCGAACTGTCCGCGCGTGCATACCCCGCAGGCGAGCCGATCCGCGACCGGGCCCACGTGGCGGTCATGGGCCGGTTTCGGGGGCGCCTCCACCGCTCGCTCCACTGGCGGGTCGAGGTCCCGCTTCCGGTCGCCGGCGACCTTCGCGCGTGGGACGGCCATGTCAGCGGCGAGTGCTGGCGGGTCGGCGTCGAAGCGGAGACGCGACCGTCCGACCTGCAGGCCCTCCAGCGACGCCTCGCGCTCAAGCTGCGGGATGGCGGCGTCGACGCGCTGATCCTGGTGCTTGCCGACACGCGCCACAATCGCGCGCTCTTGCAGGCCCACGGGGATGAGCTCGTGCAGCGCTTTCCCGTCCCGGGGCGCCGCGCGATGGAGCTCCTGGCGGCCGGCGCCTACCCGGGCGGAAGTGCGATCGTCCTGCTCTGAGAATTGGGTGGGCGTACTCCCGGCTGGCCCGAGCGGCTGAGCGGGAGGCCCCAGACGCGGCGCCTTGCGGCAAACGCACGATCCTGCGGGTCACCCGGCCGCGACTCGGGCGAAGTCGTCAAGATCGTGCATCTGGCGAACGGTTCTGCCCGAACCGAGGCGGAACAGGCTCCAGGAAGCGGCGTTTGGGCCGGCAGGCGCCCCGGAGCGGACCTCCGACGGTCGGATCGTGCATTGGACGTACGGCGCGGTCAGGTTCGTGTGTCAGATGCACTGAATCGACGAGGTGGCCGGCACGGGGCAAATGCCATCCCGCGGCGGGCGGTCCAGCGGCCCCGCGGCGGGCGGTCCGCGCCCGCGCGGAGCCGCGCGCCCGCTCCCCTACTCTAGGTAGTCCTTCAGCTTGCGGGAGCGGGACGGGTGGCGGAGCTTCCGCAACGCCTTCGCCTCGATCTGGCGGATCCGCTCGCGGGTGACGTTGAACTCCTTGCCAACCTCCTCGAGCGTGCGGGCGCGGCCGTCTTCCAGCCCGAAACGGAGCTGCAGGACGCGGCGCTCACGGCCCGTCAGCGAGTCCAGGACCGCCTCCACCTGTTCCTTCAGGAGCTGGTGCGACGCCGCCTCGGCCGGGGCCAGCGCGCTCCGGTCCTCGATGAAGTCGCCGAGGTGGGAGTCCTCCTCCTCGCCGATCGGGGTCTCCAGCGAGACCGGCTCCTGGCTGACCTTGATGATCTCGCGGACCTTCTCCGGGGTGACCACGACCTCCTGGCCCTTGGACATCGCCTCGGCGATCTCCTCCACTGTCGGTTCGCGACCCAGCTCCTGGAGCAGCTGCCGTGAGACCCGGATCAGCCGGTTGATGGTCTCCACCATGTGGACCGGAATCCGGATCGTGCGCGCCTGGTCGGCGATCGCGCGGGTGATCGCCTGCCGGATCCACCACGTGGCATACGTGGAGAACTTGAAGCCCTTCTCGTAGTCGAACTTCTCCACCGCCCGGATCAGGCCAATGTTCCCCTCCTGGATCAGGTCCAGGAAGCTCATCCCGCGGCCGATGTACTTCTTCGCGATCGAGACAACCAGGCGCAGGTTCGCCGACGTCAGCTGCTCGCGCGCGTCGCGCCCGATCCGCACGATCTCGCCCTTGCGGTCGCGGAGCTTCGTGCTGAGCGGCACCACCTCGGGGTCGTAGTAGCCCATGTGCCTGAGCAGGTCGGGGTCGTGGCCGCTCAGGATCCAGCGCTCCACCGCCGGGAAGGCGATCGCGTCGCGGGTCCAGTCGTAGATCGCCCGCAGGCCCACGTTGTCGCGCGAGTCCAGGTCCCCGTTGTGGACCGCCAGGTAGGCCCAGTCGAGGAGCGTGATGAACGTGTCCGTGTCCGGCTTCTCGGCGTACTCGGCCAGGTGGCGGCGCGCCTCCTTGAGGCGCTCCTTCGTGCCCTCAGACTGGACGTCGCGGCCCGCCTTGACCAGGTGGAAGTCCGGGTGCGGCACGAGCAGGTCCGCCGCGCCTTCGTCGGCGATCGCGGCGCGCACCATGGCGTGCGCCTCGTCGCCCAGCGGCAGTCGATGCTGTGGCTTCAGGGTGCGCGTCTTGCGCTCGGTGTCGTGGAGCGTCCACTCGTGGAGGCTGACCATGGCCTTCGCGGGGAACTCCACCATCCACTCGCCCAGCTCGATCGCCTTGGCAAGGACGATCTCCTCCTCGGCGGTCAGGAGGGCCACCTTCCCGATCTCCTTGAGGTACATCCGGACCGGGTCGTCGATCCCGATCATGTCGGCCGAGAGGGCCTCCAGCTCCTCGGCCGTGGGCTCCTCGAGCACCTTCGCGTCCAGCTTCGCCGGCACCTCCGGCAGTCCGGCGACATCGGACGAAAGCCCCGCGGGGGAATCCACGCTCCCACCGGCGACGTCCTCGTCGGCCACGACCAGCTCCGGGACGCCGGCATTGGCGCCGATGTCGCGGTCGTCGTCCTCCGCGTGCGCCTGGATGACGGCGACCGCGCCGGCCGCCTTGCTGGCAGCGTTGACGGCTTTCACCTCGGCGGCGGCGGCGCGGCGGCGGCGCGGGGTGGCGGACAGCACCGCCTCCACCAGCTGGCGGTCCATGGGGTCCTGGCTCACGATCGTCCTCCTGCGGTGCGGGCTGCGGCGCGGGCTGCGGCCGGGCGGCTGAGCAGGCTTGCCTGCTCCATCCGTCGCTGCAGCGACTTGCGGGTCTCGTTGTGGTGTTGTTCCTGGGTCATGAGAAGCTCGATGGCCGGTCGGTCGTTCGCTCGTTCGGCCTCGCCCAGCTCCACGCGCGTCCAGCGGGTTCGCTCCTCCAGCCGGTCCAGCTCAAGGCGGAGCAGGCACTGCTCGATCCCCTGGGACGCGACCCGGAGATCCGTGGTGCTGGCGTCCGTGCCCGCGTCGCGCCGCTCGAGGAGCGCGACGAGCAACGCCTGCGTCTCCGGGTCCGCCACGAGACGGGCGAAGACGCGCTCGGTGGTGTAGGGCGGGTCCTGCCGGGCCGCGAGCATCGCCGTCCAGAGCTCCCGGGCCGGCTGGCTCGGCAGGTCGGTGGGGGCCAATCGCTCGGCCGTCGCCTCCTGGGTCTCGGGGACCGAGAGGAGGAAGCGCAGAAGGTCGCGTTCCACGGGGTCGATCGCGCGGAGGACGGCTTTCGGGTCGAACGCATCGGGCGAGGCGAGCACCGTGGCCGCCGAGATCCGGCTCTCCCCGCCCCCGGCAGCAAAGGATCCGCCGCGGGCGACCTCCGGCGCGCGGTGGAGCGACTCGAGGAGGACCCGCTCCTCCACGCCGGACACCTGGCGGAGCTGCTGGAGGTAGCCATCGCGGAGGACCGGGTTGCGGACCGTCCGAAGCGTCGGGAGGATCGCGTCGATGAACCGGGCACGCCCGCCGGTGGTGCGCATGTCGGCCGATCGGGCGTGGAACTCGATCAGGTACTCGACGATCGGGGCGGCCGTGCGGATCGCCTCGCGCCAGGCGTCGGGGCTGTCGCGGATCACCTCGTCCGGGTCCTTGCCGTCCGGCAGCCGGGCGACGCGAACCTCGTCCAGCTCCACGCCCGCGTCCGTGGCCGCGAGCTGGCGGGTGAGCTGCTCCAGGGCGGTGACGCCCAGCGTGCCGGCACGTTCGCCGGCCGGGTCCACGTCGTAGGCGAGCACGATCTTCTTCGCGGCGTAGCGCGTGAGGAGCGCCACCTGGCCCGGCGTGAGCGCGGTTCCCAGGCTGGCGACCACGTTGTCGAAGCCGGCCTGGTGGGCCATGAGCGCGTCCGTGTACCCCTCCACGATCACGGCGATCCCCGACTTGCGGATGGCGGCCTTCGCGCGGTCCAGCGGGTAGAGCGTCCGGCTCTTGTCGAAGAGCGGCGTCGCCGGGGAGTTGAGGTACTTCGGGCCGTCCGGGTCCGGGGCGGGCTGGCCGGCGGGCCGCACGGCGGCGGCGGGCTGCGCGGGGGCGTCCGGCGCGGTGGGGTCTGACGCGATCGCGGCCGTTGGCGGCGCCGCGGGCAGGATGCGGCCGCCGAGACCGGTGGCGTTGCCGGTCGCGTCGCGGATCGGGAAAAGGACCCGGCCCCGGAAGCGATCGTAGACGCCCCGGCCGCTCCGGCGGGGCATGGCGAGGCCCACCTCCGTCAACTCGGCGGCACCGATCTGGCGCTTGCGCTCAAGCGTCCGGACCAGCGCATCCCAGTCGGGCGGGGCGAAGCCAAGCTGGGCGCGCTCGATCGACTCGTCCGTGAAGCCCCGGCCGCGCAGGTAAGCGAGCGCCGCCGCGCCCGTCTCGCTGTTCAGGAGGACCGCGTGGTAGAACGCGAACGCCGTGTCCAGCACCTCGTGGAGCCGCCTGCGGCGGGCATCCTCGCGGGAGGTCCGCTCGTCGATCTCCACTCCGGCGCGCTGCGCCAGCCGCCGGAGCGCCTCCGGGAAGGCGATCCCGTCCCGGCGCATCACGAACGAGAAGATGTCGCCGCCCTCGCCGCAGCCAAAGCAGTGCCACGTCTCACGCGCGGGCGTCACGATGAAGCTGGCCGTCTTCTCCCCGTGGAACGGGCAGAGACCCTTGAACGTGGTGCCGGCCTTCTTCAGCTGGACGGTCTCGCCGACCACGTCGACGACGGTCAGCTTGGTCTTGACTTCCGCAGCGACCCCGACCGCCAACCTGCCTCCTCGCCCTTGTGCCGTGCCGGCTGTTCGTTGGCTCTGGCTCGCCTCGCCCGCGAGCACCGTCAGCCGGACACGGAAACGGCGTGTC
>JANXWH010000015.1 GCA_025351245.1 Chloroflexota bacterium
ATCCACGGAACGGCTCTCCGATCGACGCGCGATCCGGAACTCGCTGCCGACGTGACCCAGGAAGCGTTCCTTCGGCTCGTCGTCGAGGCACAGGCTGGTCGGTGCCCCGAAAACATCGGCGCCTGGCTCTACCGGACAAGCGCGAATCTCATCGTCAGCCGGGCGCGTCGCGCGGCCGTCGCGCGCCGGCTCGCGCCCCGTCTGGTTCGGACCGACGGGCCGGCCCAGCCGGACGCCATCGCCGTTCTGCGCGAGGAGCACCATGAGCTCCAGGTCGCCCTTGCGACGCTGCCGGTGGCCGCCCGGGTTGCCCTGCTCATGGCCGCCCATGGGGCAACCGGTGAAGAGATCGCGTGCCATCTCGGCCGCAGTCACGGTGCCACGAGGACGCTGCTGAGCCGGGCCCGTGGACGCCTCAGGACAGCGACGATCGAGGCCGAAGCGCCCGAACTGCCGGACGAGCCGCTGCCTCGAATACTGCGGCAGCGACCCTCGCCGGGGGCGTGACGAAGGCGATCTCCCGGAGCGCCGAAGCATCGGCTGCGTACGCGGCGGCCATCGCCCTGCACGAGGCGCAGGCGGCGAGATGGAGATCCATGACGACCTGTTCGCCCGGCGCGAGGGTGAAGTCGATGGCCGCTGCCGCCAGGCACTCCATGTGGAGGCGGGACGTCGACGGCACTCGTTCCTGTCGGTTCACTCCTTTTCGACGCGCGTCATCACCGTATGTCACCGGCCAGGGGGGGCGTCCGTGCCGTGTACCGGAGTCCATGTCCTGGTACCCCGCGTGACACAACCGGTCGTTCAAGGTGTCCTCGAGTCATGAAGATCGGAACCGCCGCCATGGCGCGCGTCCTCCCCGTCGCGGTCGCGACCCACATGCTCGTGGCCGCGTGCGCGGCGTCGCCGATCAAGGGTGAGATCAGGGACGACGGGATCACCCTCGCCACCGATCATGCCGGGTCGAGCGTGCGGTTCGACCTGCACAACGTCGGCACAACGCCATGCGACCTCGTCGTGGGCTTGACCTCGCTGCCGGTGGCTGCCCTGCCGGTCAAGGACGGTCATGTTGTCATCGACGAAAGCGGCGCTCCCGGCACCGTGCGGCCGATCACGACCTATGAGAGCGCCCCGACCTTCACCCTGGGGCGGGTCGAGGCCGGGGCCGTCTTCCAGAGTGAAGTGGCTCTGGAAGGCACGCCGAAGACCGAGGATCGGGTCATCCTCTGCAACGGGGTCGGCGACTATCAGCACGGTCGTTACGCGGTCCTGCGGTTCGACAGGTAGGTTGGGTCGTGCGCTCGAGTCGCCAGAACGTCCATGTGCCTGACGCATCCTGGAGCCCCCTTCTGTCTCGCAGCCGGTCGGTACCCGGGCGCTGCGAACACTTCGCGGGTCGAGTTGGCCGTGAGCGTAGACGCCGCTCGTCACGCGTGACAAGATGCCGGCCTCGGCGAGGTCGTCTTCGTCTGCGGATCGAACGTCAGCCGGCCGATGCTGGAGTTCCTCCGCGACGCGCCGACCGAGGCCCAACGGACCGACGGGCGCCCGAGGACGGAGGCCGGACGTGGTGGTCACCCCCCAGCAACTGGAGGTCACGGCCCAAAGCCTCACCGCGGTCCTCGCCGTCTGGCTTGGGCTCACCGTGCTCACCCGCTCCGCGGCGCCGCCCGCCCGCGTCTTCGGTTTCCTCGCCCTGGCCCTCGTGGCGTGGAGCAGCAGCGTCATCGTCCAGCGCCTGTCGACCTCTTTCTCGGCGGCCCAGGTCGCCCATGCCATCGAGGAACTCTCGGCCGCGCTGATCGTCCCGGCGACGGCGCACTTCTCGTTGGTGATCGCGTCCGAGGGGCACCCATCGCGTCGACAGATCCGGGCGCTCGCACTCGCCTACCTGCTCAATGTGCTGTTCGCTCTGCCGGGGATCGTCGATCGGGCGGCCCCGATCGCGATCAGTGCGCCGCAGCTGAGCCCTGTTCTCGTGCCGGGCGCGGCGCTCGGCTGGGCCTGGATCGCCACGCGACTGGCGACGCTGATGGCCGGTGCCGGGTGGCTGCTCGGCGCATTCGGCAGGACCAAGCCGGACGATCCTCGCCGCCGCCAGCTGCGCGTGACGCTCGCGACCGTGGTTGTCGGCGCCATCGGGGGGATCATTCGCCTGCTGAACGTGGTCGTCCCGACCGATGCCTGGATCGGCGTGTC
>JANXWH010000025.1 GCA_025351245.1 Chloroflexota bacterium
CCTATCGGCGACCTGCGCCAGCTCTGGACCCATCTGGCCAGTTTCGGCATCACGGACTACTGCCGGTTCGACCTGCACATCGTCCGCGGGCTGGCTTACTACACGGGCATCGTCTTCGAGATCCACGACAAGCGGGGCGAACTGCGGGCACTTGCCGGCGGCGGTCGGTTCGACAACCTGCTGCAACTGGTGGGCGGGCCGACGATCCCGGCTCGGGCGGGCGGCAGATGCCGGCACATTACGGCGGTGCGGCGCATCGGATCTTCAGCAGCTCCTCGCCCGTCGCGACGCAGGTGCTCCACGCCGCTGGGATCGCGCTGGCGTCGAAGCTCCGGGGCGAGTCGCAGGTGGCGGCCGTGATGATGGGGGAGGGCGCGTCCAACCAGGGCGACGTCCACGAGGCGCTCAACTTCGCCGCGATCCACCGCCTCCCGATGGTCCTCCTGGTCGAGAACAACGGCTACGCGATCAGCGTGCCGGCCGAGAAGCAGGTCGCCGTCCGCGATCTCGCGGTCCGCGCGGCCGGCTACAACATGCCCGGCGTGATCGTGGACGGGACCGATGTCCTAAGCTGCTACCTAGCGATGCGCGACGCGGTAGCGCGGGCGCTCGCCGGTGAGGGCCCGACCTTTATCGAGGCGAAGGTCACCCGCCTGACCGGGCACTCGTCCGACGACCAGCAGACGAAGTACCGGACGGAGGAGGACCTGGCGGCCGGGCGCGGCCACGACCCGCTGCCGGCGTTCCGCGACGAGCTCCGGGCGGCCGGCCTGCTGGATGCGGCCGCCGAGGCGGCGATCACGGCCGAGGTCCGCGGGCTGGTGGAAGATGCGACGGATTTCGCGGAGGCGGCCGCCGACCCGGATCCCGCCACCCTGACGCGACACGTCTACGCGGAGCCCGGCTGATGGCCATCCGGACGTTCATCGAGGCGATCCGCGAGGGGCTCCGCGTCGAGATGCGCCGCGACGCAGCGGTGATCGTCCTGGGTGAGGACGTCGGCAAGAAGGGCGGCGTCTTCTTCGCCACCGACGGACTCTGGGCGGAGTTCGGTGACGACCGGGTTATCGACACGCCGCTGACTGAATCGATGATCGCCGGCGTGAGCATCGGCGCCGCCGCGAACGGCCTGCGCCCGGTGGCCGAGATCCAGTTCGCCGACTTCATCTTCCCGGCGATGAACCAGATCATCTCTGAGGCCGCCCGGATCAGGTATCGCAGCAACGGCACGTTCGGGTGCCCGATCACCATCCGGGCGCCGTTCGGTGCCGGCGTCCACGGGGCGCTGTACCACAGCCAGTCCGTGGAGGCGTTCTTCGCCCACGTCCCCGGCCTGAAGGTCGTGATCCCGTCGACCCCGTACGACGCGAAGGGGCTCCTGCGGTCCGCGATCCGGGACCCGGACCCGGTGATCTACCTGGAGCACAAGAAGATGTACCGGAGCGTCCGCGGCGAGGTGCCCGACGGCGAGTACACGGTGCCGCTCGGCCGCGCCACGGTGACCCGCGAGGGAAGCCGCGTCACGGTCGTGACGTACGGGCTGATGGTCCACTACGCGCTCGACGCGGCGGAACGCGTGGCGGGGGAGGGGATCGAGACGGAGGTGGTGGACCTCCGCACGATCCGCCCGCTCGACGCCGCCACCGTGCTGGCATCTGTCCGGAAGACCGGCAAGTGCCTGGTCGTCCACGAGGACAACCGGTTCGGCGGATTCGGGGCGGAGGTCGCGGCGCTCGTGGCCGAGGAGGCGTTCGACTATCTCGACGGCCCGGTCACGCGCCTCGCCGGCCCGGAGTCGCCGGCTGCGCCGTACGCGAGCGTCCTGGAGGATGCGTTCCTGATCACGCCGGAGAAGATCGCCGCGGCGATCCGGACGCTGGCCGCGTACTGAGGCAACCGGGGCGCCGGACCCGGCTGCAGTCGCAGTCGCGCCATTCATGAACCTGTGGGTACGGCACGGCCACGTGATCGGCCGGGCACCGACGCCCCGCGTGCCGGCGGGCGCAGGATGGGCCAAACTAACGGAGCCCGGGGGCGTCGCTGAACCGGCGGGGCGCCCGACGCGTACGAGCATGAGACGCGGGACACGGTTCCGCTGAGGAGGGACTCTGTGGCGAAGGTCACGATGCCGCAGCTCGGCGAGAGCGTCGCCGAGGGCACGATCGGCCGCTGGCTCAAGAAGCCCGGGGACCGGGTGGAGAAGTACGAGCCGATCGTCGAAGTGATCACCGACAAGGTGAACGCGGAGGTCCCTTCGCCGTTCGCGGGCGTCCTGACCGCGATCCTCGCGGAGGAGGGCGCGACCGTCCCGAACAATGCCGAGATCGCGGAGATCGAGACGTCGGATGCGGACGCTGCGCCGGCCGCGGCCGCGCCGGCGGCCGCCGCCGCGCCCACCGCTCCGCCCG
>JANXWH010000046.1 GCA_025351245.1 Chloroflexota bacterium
GCGAACAGGGCGCCGGTCCCGACCGCGGAGGCCAGCACGAAGCCGGCGATGACGGCGAAGATGAGGCGACCGAACGGGAAGCGGCGGGGCGCGGTGGGCATTTCGGTGCTCGGTGCGGATGGATCGGAGCGCGAATCTAGCAGGCTGGCCACGAAGAGACGCGCAGGCGTGCCCCGGCGTGACGTGCGCCAGGTGCCGCCTCCCGCGGGTGGGCGACTCCGGGGCGGGTCAGAGCCTACACCACCGCCTTTGGCACGACGACCACGCGGCGATTTGGCTCCTCACCAATCGACTGGGTCCCAACGACGGGGTGGTTGCGCAGCGCGAGGTGGATCCAGCGCCGCTCGAGGGCCGGCATCGGTTCAAGCTGGAGCATCTTGCCGGTCTCGACGACGCGCGCCGCGGCCCGATCGGCGATCTCCCGGAGCTGCTGCTCGCGTCGGCCGCGGTAGCCCTCGACGTCCACCAGGACGCGGGTCCATTCGCCCATCTCGCGCGACAGCATCAGGTTCACGATGTGCTGAAGGGCGGAGAGCCGCTCCCCCTTGCGGCCGATGAGCGCGCCCAGGGCCTCGTGCTCCTCGTCGTCGGCGCCGACCACGTTGAGGCGGTTCGTCTCGCCGGTCTCGATGTTGACGGCGACAGAGAAACCCAAGTGCTGCATCAGCTGCTCGAGGAGTCGCTTCCCCGCGTCAAGGGCGGCCGGCGACGCCTCGGCCGCCTGGAGCTCTTCGCGCTCTCGCACGAGCGAGCGAGCGGTCTGGACCTCGTCGGCCTCGATGGAGGAGACGACCGAGACGCCGGGCCGATCGTCCGACCGGCGCGGGGGGCGGTCGTCGCGACGGGGGCCGCGGTCCCGGACCCGCTCCGGGCGGTCGTCGCGGCGCGGGGCATCGCGGCGCGGCGCCTCCGGGCGCTCCCTCGCAGGGCGGTCGGGTCGATCGTCGCGGCGAGGAGCGTCGCTGTGCGCGGGTGGGTCGTCCCGGCGCGGGCCGCGATCCATGGGCACGGGGAGCGGCTGTGCGGCGGCCGCTTCACGCTTCGGCGCGGCACCCCCGAGCGCGGTGCGCGGCGCGGCGACGATCCGGGCGGGCTCGGCGCCCATTCCCAGAACGCCCCGGCTGCCCGGGGTCAGGATCTCGAAGTCGAGCTCGTCGAGGCCCACGCCAAATTCCTCGCGGGCGTGGCGCAGGGCTTCCTCGACGGACTTGCCAGTGAACTCACGGTACGCACTCATGCTCAGCGCTTTCTCCCTCGGCGGCCCTGACGGCCTCGTTCTCGGGGTCGCACGGTGGCCGCCGCGGAAGCGGAGCGGTCGGCCGGCGTGCGGTCGGTGGGCGGACGGACGATTCCCGGCTTGCGGGCGGCGCCAGGAGCGCCCCCGGTCGACGCCTTCGGCTCGTCGACCGGGAACCGTGGGCGATGATCGCGAGCGAAGCTCGGCGAGAACCCGAACAGCGGGAACGTGGAGCCCCAGCCGACGATGAGGTACTGCTGGACGATCCCGAAGATCGTGGTGACGATCCAGTAGATGAACAGGCCTGCGGGCAGGAACCCGCCGTAGGCGAGTGAGATCAGGGGCAGGAACATGACCAGCTGTCGCTGGACCTTCGAGTTCTGGTCGCTGAAGGCGGTAGTGGACGGGGGCATCGTCATCCGGCTCTGGACCAGCTGGAGGACCGCGGAGGCGGCCGCCAGGACGCTGAACCAGCTCAGGAACGCGATGTTCGGGAAGAGGACCCAGGGCTTCGAGACGTCCAGGTTCCCGAGCCACGTGACGGTCGGGTTGATGCAGGGTTTGTACTGGTCAATCGTCGCGCCGACCGCCCCGATCCCGTTGACGCACGTGTAATCCAGCAGGTGGAGCCCGAAGAACGTGAACATCGCCCGAGGGTCCGGGTTCGTCAGGCCTTGGCTGATCACCGAGTAGATGATCATGAGAAGGGGGAGCTGGAGGAGCAGGGGCAGGCATCCGGAGGCAGGGTTGACCCCACGCTCCTTGTACAGCTCCATCTGGGCCTGGCTGAACTTGGACCGGTCGCCCTTGTAGCGCTTCTGGAGCTCCTTGATCTCCGGCTGGATCAGCTGCATCCGCTTCGTGGAGACGATCTGGCGGCGGAAGAGCGGGATCAGCGCGGCCCGCACGACCAGCGTCATCAGGATGATGGCGATCCCGACGTCGCCGGTCAGCTTCTGCAACCAGACCAGGAAGATGTAGAGGATCTGGAAGATCGGGTTGAAGACCCAGGCAAGAAGCGACACCGGGTCCGCGCCCGGTTGGGCCGGGGTGAGCGGCGGGTGCGGCGAGGCCGTCGCAGCGACTCCACCGCTGCCGACTGGGCCGATCCCGGACGGGCTGCAGGCGGCCACGAGGAGCGCCACTGCGACGAAGAGGAGCAAGGGGAGCAGCAGCTCGCGGCGCGGACGGGGGAGCGACACGTGGAGCTGCCTCACCTAGCGGACCGGGTCATAGCCGCCCGGGTTCCATGGGTGGCAGCGGGCGATGCGCCGCGCTCCCATCCAGCCTCCCCGGAGAAGGCCGTACTTCAGGATGGCCTGCTCCGTGTAGTTCGAGCAGGTGGGGTAGAACCGGCAGCTCGACGGGAGCCACGCGAACACGATTCGGTAGAGCCGGATGAGCCCGATCCCGATCCGCTTCACGAGGGCGTCGATCCTCCCAGGACCCCTCCGCGCCGGAGGAGCCGTTCAAGTACCTCGACGAGCGCCCGGTGGTCCGCCGCCACGAGTGCCGGTCGGGCAATGATGAGCACGTCCCAGCCGGGCTGGAACGAGGGCGCTATCACCCTGAGCGCTTCCCGGAGGCGGCGGCGTGTTCGGTTTCTGACCACGGCTCCCCCGATGGCCCGGCCAGTGGCGAACCCGAAGCGGACCTGGTCGAGGTCGGTTCGGCGGAACCGGGCGGTCATCAGCGGGTGGGACCGGGTGGTCCTGGACGCCTGGAGCGCCGTGAAGTCCGCCGGCCGAGTGAGCATCGCGAGCCGCCGGTTGTCGCGGCCCGATGTCGGCGTCAGACCGTCAGCTTCTTCCTGCCTCTGGCGCGGCGCGCGGCGAGAACCCGACGGCCCCCGGTCGTCTTCATCCGGGCGCGGAAGCCGTGTTCCTTGGCGCGATGGCGCTTCTTCGGCTGGTAGGTCTGCTTCATCGGGTGTGGTGATCCTCAACCGTCCGGCCCAGGGGTCTCGGTCGTTTCGTCCCCAGAAGGCACATGGACGCGCCGCACGCACGGAGGCGCAGGGCGCGTCAACGCCGACCGATTATAGGAAGGCGGCCTTCAGGGTGTCAAACGGTAGGCCGCGCGGCGGGTGCGCCGCGAAGCCTCGAGCATGCCTGATCGGCCGGAGGCGCGATACCCCCTGGGAGTATACGCCTTTGGGTGCCGGATCGCCTTGCGGGTCCGGTCCGGGCGGTGCTACCATGCGTCGGCCCACGGTCGCCGGGACGCCTGCGGGCAACCCCGGGCGATTCCGGGGGCGGCCCAGGAATGGTTCGCCCAGCCTGCTGGGTGAACCCTCGCTCTGTCGATTCTGCGGCTCCTGGTGCCGTTCGCGCTTCCCGGGACCGGCAACCGAGTACCACCTCCGGGCCCAAGGGCCCGGGTCAAGCAGGGCCCGTCCGTTGGACACACGACACATCTGGCGCGCGGCCCTCGGAGAGCTTCAGGTTGCCCTCTCGCCGGCCAACTTCGAGACGTGGCTGCGGCACACGTCCCTGGTCGAGGTGGACGACACCCGGTTCCGCATCGCCGTCCCGAACGGGTTCGCGAAGGACTGGCTGGAGACTCGCTATCGCTCGCTGATCTCGCAGACACTGGCCCGGATCGTGGGCTACAGCGTCGCGGTCGAGTTCCTGGTGCGGGCCGATGCGGGCGTTGTCGAGGCGGGGGCCGAGGGTGCCGCCGCGTCGCCGCCCGACGTTCGCGTGGAGCCGACCCGCGTCGGCGGCGACGGCTCCTCGGCCAACGTCAACCCGCGCTACACCTTCTCCAACTTCATCGTCGGTTCGGCCAACCGGCTCGCCCACGCGGCCGCGCTCTCGGTGGCGGAGCGGCCCGGCCACGCCTACAACCCGCTCTTCCTCTATGGCGGCGTGGGCCTGGGCAAGACGCACCTGATGCACGCGATCGGGAACGCGGTGGTGGCCCGCTTCCCGCGCAAGCGGGTGGTCTACGCGACCAGCGAGAAGTTCACCAACGAGTTCATCACGAGCATCCAGCAGGGTCGGATCGACGACTTCCGTGCCCGCTACCGCCGGATCGACCTCCTCCTGATCGACGACATCCAGTTCATCGCCGACAAGGAGCGGACCCAGGAAGAGTTCTTCCACACGTTCAACGCCATCCACGAGGACGGGAAGCAGATCGTCCTCTCGTCGGATCGCCCGCCCAAGCAGATCGTCACGCTCGAGGAGCGGCTCCGGAGTCGGTTCGAGTGGGGCCTGATCGCAGACCTGACCGCGCCGGACCTGGAGACGCGAATCGCCATCCTCCGCGCCAAGGCCGAGGAGTCGGCGGTGCCGATCGGCTCGGACGTGGTCGAGTTCATCGCCCGCAAGGTGGTCAGCAACATTCGCGAGCTCGAGGGCGCGCTCAATCGTGTCGTGGCGTACGCGAGCATGGGCGCGATGCCGATCACGATCGAGCTCGCCCAGGCGGTCCTCTCGAACGTCCTGTACAACCCCAAGAAGCGCCAGGTGACCACCGAGAAGATCGCCCGGGCGGTCGCCGACTACTACGGGGTGGGCCTCGACGCGCTGCGGGGCCAGAAGCGCGACAAGGCCATCGTGACGCCCCGCCAGATCGCGATGTTCCTGATGCGCCAGGAGACGGACGTCTCGCTGCTGCGGATCGGTGCGGAGCTCGGAGGCCGGGACCATTCGACGGTCCTCCACGCCTACGACAAGATCAACCGTGAGGCGGCCCTCAACGATGAGATGCGCCGTGATATCGCCGCGGTTCGCGAGCTGATCTACGCCGACTGACGGGTGGCCGGCCGGCCGCCACGGACCCCGCCATCCCACCGCAAGCGTGCCGGCTGGCGCCCCCGTGTGTGGAAAAAGGCCCGGATTCCGTGGAAAACCCCACCTTGGTGTGGAAAAAGTCCGCCCTTTGGGTGCCGTCCGGCGGGGACAAGTGGACCCGGATTCAGGGCGGCGGCGCGTCCTCGCCCATGCTCTCCCGCTGCGTCCACATCCTCTCCCGGCTGACACACACCACCCGGGGCCCCTCGTCCACGCCGGGACGGCCGGTCGTCCACCGGTGATTCGAGCACGCAGGAGCGCGACGATCCACGCCGTCAACACCATGATGACGACGGTGATGACTCGATATGCGACCATGCACCAAACGACGAATCCATCCTGTTCCGGCAGGGCCGGCCGGCCCTGCCCGCCCCTGTTCCGAGCACCCGGAGTGACGTACCCGTGAACCTATCCGTCATCTGCGAGAACCTTGCCCGCGGCCTCTCCGTCGTTGGCCACGCGGTCTCCGGACGCAGCACGCTGCCGGTCCTTGCCAACGTGCTCCTCAGGACCGAGGACGCCGGCCTCAAGCTCACCGCGACCAACCTGGAGATCGGGATCACCTACTGGGTCCCGGGTCGGATCGAGACGGACGGCGCGATCACCGTCCCGGCCCGTCTCTTCGCCGAGATCATCGGCGGCCTCCCGTCGCAGGAGCGCGTTGACCTGGAGGTTCGCAACAACGACCGCCTCTTCATCCGGGCCGGCCACTTCGAGACGACCCTTCGGGGAATCGACGCGGACGAGTTCCCGGCGATTCCCGCGGCGGGAGAGCGTCCGACCACCCGGATCAGCCAGCGCGTCCTGCGCCGGGCACTCTCGGAGGTGACCTTCGCGGCCGCGTCCGACGAGGCGCGGCCCATCCTGACCGGCGTGCTCACCCGGTTCGAGGGGGACCGCCTCACCCTGGCGGCGGCCGACAACTACCGGATCGCCATCACGACGATCCCGACACTCGATGCCGTCGAGGAGACGAGCATCGTGGTCCCCGCCCGGTCATACGCGGAGCTCGCGCGCGTCCTGGCCGACACGGACGACCCCGTGGAGCTGATCCTCTCGCCGCAGAAGAACCAGATCCTGTTCCATGTCGAGGGCATCGACGTCGTGAGCCGCCTCATTGACGGCCAGTTCCCGAACTACCAGCAGGTCCTGCCCACGACCCACGCCACCCGCGTTGAGGTGGACCGCGACGATCTCCTCAAGGCCGTCCGCTTGGCCGGCTACATCGCCAGTTCGTCCGCCAACATCGTCCGGATGCAGGTCGCTCCCGACGGGGCGGCCCAGGTGCTGGTGGCAGCGGCCGCGGAGGTCGGCGACCACCGCGGCCTCGTCGATGCGACGATCGAGGGCGACGGGACGACGATCGCGTTCAACGCCCGGTACCTCAGTGAGGCCCTCCAGAACGTGGACGCGGACCGGTTCGTGATCGAGCTGAACGGGCCGCTCTCGCCGGGCGTCTTCCGGCCGGCGGACGGGCGCGACTACACGCACGTGGTCATGCCGGTCCGGACCACCTCGTAGCGGCGACCCCGCGGCCGGAAGACCGGCCGCGTCGATCCCGGTGCTGACCTCCATCTCCCTCGCCGGCTACCGCGGCTACGTCTCCCTGGCGGCGACGTTCGGGCCGGGCGCTCACCTCATCTGGGGTCCCAACGCCGCCGGCAAGACCAGCCTCCTGGAAGCGCTGGTCGTCTGCGCTCGAGGGTCGTCGCACCGAACCGTGACCGACGCGGAGCTCATCCGCTGGGACGCCCCGTTCGCGCGCGTCGATACCCGCCGCGAGCTGCCCGGCCTGGACCCGCTGGCGCTGGACGTGACACTGGTCCGCGAGGGACCGGCCGGGGGGCGAAAGCGGATCCGGGTCAACGGGGTTCCCCGGCGCGCCACCGCGCTGGCCGGGCTCCTGCGCGTGGTCGTCTTCGCGCCGGAGGAGATGCTGCTGGTCGCCGGCCCGCCCTCGCTGCGACGAGGCGTGCTGGATGCGCTCGCCGCCCAGCGCATCCCCGCCCACGCCGCCGATCTCGCCGCGTATGGACGCGTCCTGGGCCAGCGCAACGCGCTCCTGCGGGCGATTCGCGAGGAGCGCGCGACGCCCGACCAGCTGTCGCCGTGGGACGCGAAGCTCGTCGAGTCGGGCGCGGCGGTCCTCGACGCGCGACACCGTGTCCTCGGGGAGCTGGCCGGACCGCTCGTCGCGGCCCACGCGGAGATCGCGCCCGACGAGGGGAGCCTCACCGTCACGTACGAGAGCAATGTCGTGCTGACCGCCGGCGAGACGTTTCGGGACGCACTGGCCCGGCGTCTCGCCGAGACCGCCGAGAAGGAGGCCTGGAACGGGACGACGCTCGTCGGGCCGCACCGGGACGACCTCGCGTTCCGGCTCGACGGGCGCGACATGGCCACGTTCGCGTCGCGTGGCCAGCAGCGGACCGCGATCCTGGCCCTCAAGCTCGCAGAGCTGGACCTGCTGACGGCGCACGACGGGCGGCCCCCACTCCTCCTCCTCGACGACGTCTTCAGCGAGCTGGACCCCGCTCGCCGGAACCACCTGGTCCGTCGAATCGCAGGTCTGCCGCAGGCATTCGTCACGACCACCACGCTCGACGACCTGGACCCGGCGCTGCGGGCGATCGGGGCGGCCTGGGAGGTCGTTCCCGACGCCGCGCTCGGCGCCCGCCTGGTCGGGCCGCGGGCCGGCTGAAGGCGCCCGTGTCGCCCGCCCGCCCCTTCGACGACGAGCGCGTCCCGCGTCGCCGGCCGGCCCGGCGCGTCGGCGACCTCCTGCCGGAGGCGGCACGGGCGCTGGGCCTGGAGGAGCAGTTGCGTTGGGCGCGCGCCGCCCTGGCCTGGAATCGGCTCGTGCAGAGTCGCGTCCCGGCAGCGGCGGGTGGATCCCGGCCGGTACGGCTGGAGCGGGACGGGACGCTCGTCGTGGAAGCGAGCGCCCCGATCGTCGGCCAGGAGCTGCTCCTCCGGGCCGACGAGCTCCTCGCCGCGTACGCCGAGATGGCCGACGGGATCCGGGCGGGATCGCTGCGGGTGGTCGTGGGCCGGGGTATCATCCGTTGACCTCTGCGGGCGGCCATCACCCGCCGCGCGGTCGCCCGTCACCGGCGTCACGCCGGCCCGCCCCCGAGCGTCAGGTCCGTCGAATCGCATGGCCGTCCGACTCCAGATGAAGCTCGGCCTCGTGGCCGAGCACGACCGGCTCGAGGACTCCCCGGATACCGTCGCCATCGTCGAGCCGACGATCGGCGCGACGGCCCGTTCCAAGGGGAGCCTCTTCCTCGTTGTCACGGGCGTCGGCCGGGGCCGGCGCCTTCGCGACGCCACGCATCTCGTCGCGGACACCGTCCAGAGCGAGTACTACTACGATGAGTCCGCGGGCCTGGTCGTATGCTTGGAGAAGGCGGTCCGCGCCGCGAACCGCCTCCTCCTCGCCCAGCGGGAGCGCCTGGCGCTCGGGGGCGGGCCGACCGGTCCGATCGGGATCGGCCTGGCCGTGGTTCGCGGCAACGAGCTCTACGTGGTCACGATCGGCCCGGCGGAGGCGTACCTGGTCCGGCAGGCGCACTTGCTGACGCTGCCGGACGCGGGGCGCGCGCACGGCCTGCCGATGGAGGCAGTCACCCCGGAGGTGTGGCGCGGCGAGATCGCGGTTCGCGATTCACTCGTTCTCATTTCGTCCAACGTGACGGCGAAGCTGGGTCCCGACGAGCTCAAGGACGCCGTGGTGACGCTCCACCCGCAGGCGGCCATGGAGCACCTGCATCACCGCTTCGTGGCGGCCGGCGGCACGGGAAGCGACGCCGCGCTCGCCCTCGAGGCGGGCGAGGTGTCGGCGACGGCCCATCGTGGCCGGCTGGTTCCCGTGCGGCCGCCGGAACCGCTGGCCGGCCTCCCCGACCGATCCCCGATCCCCCTGGCCGACTCCGTCGGCGGCGGCATGGCCGCGGTCTCGTCGGGCGCAAGCCGGGCGCGGAGCGCCGTTGGGGGCGCGGTCGCCGGCCTGGCCGACCGGGTCCAGGACCTGCTTCCGCGGCGGGGCGCCCGCTATCGGCGCATTACCCCCGCCGCGACACGCCGCGAGTCCCAGCGGCGGGCCGCGTTTGCCGTCCTCGCGTTCGTCGGGGTGGCGGCGCTCCTCGGCGTCGTACTGTGGGTCATCGGCGGCTCGGGCCCTGTGACCCAGATCACGCAGATCAACGCCGGTGAGAAGGCGCTCGCGACGGCGAGGGAAGATCTCCGGCTCGTCTTTGACAACGGGACCGACTTCATCGCGGCCGATCCGCGACGCGCCGAGGAGCTGCTCAAGGACGCAGTTGCGAAGGTGGACGACGCCGTGGCCGCCGGAATCCCGGCGTCGACGCTGAGCCCGCTCCGTTCGCGGGCGGCCGGCGGGCTGGACCGCCTCTATGGGGTCGTGGAGGTGGCGCCGCAGACCGCCTTCTCGTTCGCCTCGCAGAATCCCGCCTTCGACCTTGGTGGGCTGGTCCGAGGGCCCGACGGTGCACCCTACCTCCTCGACCGCGCCACGAAGGCTGTCTACCGGGTCAGCCTCCAGACGCACAAGGCCGTCCCGATCATGCGGGCGGGCCAGGCGGTGGCGAGCGCCGGCGTCAAGGTCGGGGTGCCGCGCTATCTCGCCGTGGGCGGCCCGGACCTGCTCATGCTCGACGACACGAACATCCTCTGGCGCTGGCGCCCCACCGATGACACCGGGAAGGGGACGCTGCGCCGGCTCCCGGTCAAGGAATCCGCGTCGTGGGGCAGCGACATCCTGGGGATCGGCACGTTCGTCGCCAACTTCAACGCCGCGCTGTACAACCTATACGTGCTGGACCCGTCCGAGCAGCAGATCCTCCGCTACACGATGCTCGCCGACGGGTCGAGCTACCCGGCAGTGGCGACCCGCTACCTGACGACGCCGCAGGATGTCACCAAGGTGACCTCCATGTACATCGATGGCGAGGTCTACCTGGCCGACGCCGGCCTGGTGGAGCGATTCGTGGGCGGCAGAACGGGCGATTGGGCGCTCGCCGCGCCCCGCGACGACGTGCTCCGCCCGACCCGCCGCTACTCGCTCATCGATTCACCGGATCCGCGCCGCCAGGGCGCGCTCTACGTCTACGACGCGGCGAACGGGCGCGTGGTGGCGTTCGACAAGCTGACGGGCGCGTACCAGGCGCAGTACCGGCCGGCCGGCGGGAGCCCGGCGTGGGGCCTCCTGCGGGCCTTCTATGTCGTGCCGCGCTCGCCCGGCCAGACCCCGGCGATCTTCTGGATTGACGGGGACACGCTGGGAACCGCGGTCCTCGAGCAGGTCCCCGGCGCGCTCCCGGGAAGCTCGCCGGGCGCCAGCCCCTCCGCCAGCGGATCGGCAGGCGCTGGACCGTCGGGCGCGCCGGCCGTCACGCCGAAACCATCGGCGAAGCCGCGGCCCACGCCCAGCCCGTAGCTCGCGCCGGCGGCGCCGGCGCGAGGTGGGATAATCCGCCCATGGTCGGCCGCCTGATCGAGATGTCCGTCGAGAGCGTGCGGGTCCACATGCTCTCAACCCAGCACGTCGTCATCCTGCGGGAACTCGGGCACGATCGTTACCTTCCCATCTGGATCGGCCCGTGGGAGGCGAGCTCGATCGCCATGAAGCTCCAGGGCCAGGCCCCGGAGCGGCCGCTCACCCACGACCTGTTCGCCACGGTCCTCGACGTGCTTGGCGCCACCGTGCGCGAGGTGATCATCGCGGACCTCGCCGACGAGACCTTCCACGCTCGGGTCATGCTGGAGTCGGGAGGCCGGACGATCGAGATCGACTCCCGGCCGTCGGACGCTCTGGCGCTGGCGGTTCGCACGGGCGCCCGGATCTTCGCCGCCGAGGCCGTCCTGGAGCGGGCGGGCGTCGAGCCCGACCACGGGACAGGCGAAGGTGGGGAGCCGATCGACGAGTCGAAGCTCTCCGTCTTCCGGGACTTCGTGAACTCGCTGGACGTGGAGCCGGGCGCCGACGAACGCCGCGAGGGGCCGCCCCGCGAGTGATCGGCCCCCGGGGGCCGGCCGGCGTCAGCCGACGATCGTCGAGCCCCGCCCCAGCGCCCGCTCCCGGCTCGCCCAGAGGCGCAGGCGCAGGCCCCAGAAGTCCTTGACGGCACGCCAGACGACGGATGGCTTCGCGCCCGTCGGCGAGCCCGCCGTCCGCGGGTAGTGGTCGACGCCCACCTCCACGACGCTCCGGCCCGCCGCCCGGGCCTTGATGAGCAGCTCGGCGGAAAAGAACGCCCCGCCGGATTCCACGCGGACACCGGCCAGCGCCTCGCGCCGGAAGAGCTTGCAGGCGCAGTCCACGTCACGGACCCGGAGGCCGAACAGGGTCCGGTTGGCCAGCTTGTAGAGGCGGGCGTAGAGCGTCCGGATGACCGGATCGGCCCGCCGGATCCGGAAGCCCACGACCGCATCGGGGGCATCCGCGCTCGCCAGCCGGGCGGTCAGGCGGCCGAGGTCGGCCACGCGGAACTGCCGGTCGCCGTCGGTGAATGCCACCAGCTCGTATCGGGCGGCGCGGAAGCCGGATCGCAGCGCGGCGCCATACCCGAGGTTCATGGGGTGGTGCACGACGCGGACGAGATCCGGGTTCGCGGCAGCCAGCCGGTCCGCGATCTGGGGGGTCCGGTCCTTCGACCCGTCATCGACGGCGATGATCTCGAAGCGCTCGGCGAGTGCGGGCAGCGCCGCGAGCGCCTCCTGCACGAGCCCCTCCAGGTTGGCCTCCTCGTTGTGGGCCGGAAAGAAGTACGAGAGCGCGGCGACGCGCGCTGGCGCTGCGAGAAGGGCCGACTCGGCTTGGGTCATGGCGCCATCGTACCCGGGCCGTGACTGGCCGCCCGGGGACCCACGACGCGGAGGAGGGGCTGCGTCCCGTCCGGATCGAGCACCACCACCACCTGCCATCGCCGCTCGAGATCGAGCCTGTCCGCGTCGAGCCGCACGAGGTAGACGGGCCCTCTCCCCAGGTTCGCGCGGATGACGTCGTCGACGCTGCCGAGGCGCTCGTCGAGGCGGGTCCGGTCGTCGATCACGCGGAGGTCGGGGCGCTCGCCGAGGATCAGCTGGCGATACCAGAGGGGCGTGGAGAACCCCCACCACGTCACGAGGACGGCGTCCGGCTCCGCGACCCGGAACGCCCAGCCGCTCCAGTCCGCAGCGCGCGTGTCGGCCGACCGGTCCGCCACGAGCCGCGTCGTGGGGGCGGCGATGACCGCCGGCGCGACGAGGGCGACGCCGCCGACGACGCTCACCACGAGGCGCAGCGCGGCAACGCGTTTCCCCGCGTCGTCGAGCCCGACGAACAGCCGTGCCTCCACCGCGTCGATCACCACGCCGGCCGCGACCGCAAGCCAGCTGATGGCGATGAGGATCGGGCCGAGGTAGTAGCGCTGGATGTCGGCGTTCGTGTAGGAGGTCGCGAACCAGCACGTGACGACCAGCCACGCGCCCGTCAGGAGGGCGTACCGCGGTCGTCGCACGGCCGTCACCAGGAGGCCGGCCGGAATGAGCGCGACGAGCGGCCCGAACTGGCCCGTGGCCAGGCTGACCAGCGTGCCGGCCTTGCCCGCGAGGTCCGAGAATGGCCCCGTCACCGAGCCCGTGAACTGGAGTCCCAGGACCACGTACCAGAAGCCGTCCCAGGTATTCGGATGGCCATAGACGAGGGGTGCGCCCATGGCCGCCCGGACGGGCAGCTCCAGGTAGACCAGCGCCACGACACCGAAGAGGGCGAGGGCGCACCGTCCCAGCTGGGCCGGGCGCAGCCAGGCGCCAGGCTCCACCACAAGGATGAAGAGGGCAATCCCCGGGGCGAGCAGGATCGTGAGCGCCTGGTTGCCCAGCGCGACACCGTAGAGCGCCGCGGCGGCCACGAGCCAGCGGTCCGCGTCCGCCCTGCCGCTCCGGATCCGCGCCTCCCACCCGACGAGCAGCACGAGCAGCCCCGCGACGAGGGCGAGGTGGAGCATGTGCGGGTCGGCGAACGAGCCGACGCGCCACGGGATCGGGGTCAGCGCGAGGAGCGCGCCGGCCGCGATCGCCACGAGCGTTCGGCCCGTCAACCGGCGGACGAGCACGACCGTCAGCCCGGCCGCCACGCCCAGCATGATCGCGGAGAGAAGGTTCATCCGCAGCGCGGGCTCACCGACCGGCGTCAGCAGCAGGCTTGCGAGCCAGCCCAGCAGGACGTAGCTCGGGTAGCCCGTGGGATGGGCCGTGCCCAGCACGGGGGCCACGACCTGGAGCTCGCCGGTGTCCCACAGGCCCAGGCCGGGGAGCAGCGTCGATCGCGCGAGCGCGAATGCGACCAGGCCGACCAGCGCGGGCGCGACGCCGCTCGCGAGTGTGCCCCAGCGACCGCCCGGGTGCCGCGCCCGGCCGCCGCTTACCAGCCGAGGGTCCGTGCCCACGCGATCCCCCAGACCTGGAGTGCCACCGAGGCTGCGATGAGGCCGCCGACCAGGAGGCCGCCGCGCGCCGCGCCCCGGCCGTGGCGGGCTACGAGTCGCTCCGCCCCGAGCGCGACCGGGACGAGGAGGAAGGGCGCGAAGTCGAGGCTGAACCGGTAGCCGAACTGGACCCAGCCCTGCGAGAAGTGCATCAGGTTGACCAGCGCGATCACGAGCGTCGCGAGGAGGCCGCCGGCCACCCGCCGGTCACGCAGGAAGGGCAGCGCGGTCGCCCCCAGGAGCCAGGCCGGGCTCGTAAGCAGGAGGCTCATCCCGACCGGGCGGGGGACGAGCCATGAGCAACCAGCGGCGCTCCAGATCTCGCGCGGCACGCCGGCGTCGCAGGGGGGCATCACGTCCGGCAGGCCGCCCAGCATGACCCCCAGGTTCTGGGGGATGTAGCGGACGTCCTGGAGCGACCAGGCGGCATGATAGTTGAGCTCCGGGTAGGCCCACACCTCGTAGCGGTAGAGCGACTCGTAGACCGGGTTGAAGAGCGTCCCGCTGACCGCGAGGTTGTAGGCGAGAAGAGCCCCGACCGGGATCGCCATGCCAAGCGCGACGCCCACGGCTCGCCGGGCCCATGAGCCGCCCCCGCCGACGAAGAGGAGAAAGACCGCCCCGAAGACCACGGTCAGCCGGCTCGTCACCGCGAGGCCCAGGAGGAGGCCCGCGAGGACCTGCTGCCCGTCGAGGAGCGGGCGCGGCGCTCCAGGGTCGAGCGCCGCCGACCGGTCGTCTGCGTCGAGCGCCACCGCGACCGCGGCGAGCGTGAGCCCCACCGCGACCACGTGGGCCAGGAACCACGTGGTCCCGAGCGAGGACGCATACCAGAGCACGGTCCCGGCCCCCACGAAGACCGTCAGGGCGGCGCGAAGCCCGGCGCGGATGGGAAGCCGACCCAGGAGCCAGAACGAGAGTCCCACGTCCAGGGCGCCAAGCACGACCGCGAGGAACGCCTGGTCGGTGGCCATTCCCCAGATCGTTACGAACGGGAGGAGGATCACGGCAGGGAGGGGCGGGAACGGGACCATTCCACGGCCCGTCTCGTTCCCGGCGGCGTCCACCACCGGGACGACGTCGTTGAAGAAGTCATTCCCGGGCGACGTGTCGGTCGCCGGCACCGGGTAGCGGATGGAGGCCTGGCCGTGGAGGTACGCGTCCGCCTGCCAGATGAAGTGGTTGTAGACCGTCGGCCATGTCGGCCGGGTGAGCGAATACAGCACGAAGCAGGCCACGACCAGCCCGATCCCGACGGCGAGCGTCGAGCGGGACGGAGCAGCGGCGACCCGGGCGGGCCGACGGGATAGGGTCACCGGACCCTCGGTTATACTCCGGTCCACCTCAGCGCTCGATCACGGAGGCCGTTCCCCTTGGCTGGCCCCGCACCGGGCGAGCGGGCGCGGGCCGGCGAGCAGGCCCGGGTGCGGCTTCGGGACGTCGCCGTCCCGCTCGGCATCCTTCTCGCGCTCGGCCTCGCCCTTCGGCTCATCATCGCATACGTCCTCCTGCCCGGGTCCGGGTTCAAGGTGGACGTTGCCTCGTTCAACGGCTGGGCGGTAGAGCTCGCGAAGAACGGGCCGTTCGGGATTTACGATCGGCCGCTCTTCATCGACTACACGCCCGGGTACCTCTACGTCCTCTGGGCCCTGGGGCTGGTGGCGCAGTTCCTGGGCGGGCCCGGCGCCGCGCCGGGCGCCCTCCTGAAGCTGCCGCCGATCCTGGCTGACCTCGGGCTCGCGGTCGCCGTCTTCCTGCTCGCCGCAGACCTGGGCGCGCGCCCGCGCCCCGCGCTCGCCGCCGCCGCGGTGGTCCTGTTCGTGCCGGTCACCTGGTTCGACAGCGCGATCTGGTCCCAGGTCGACTCGGTCGGGACGCTGGTCCTGCTCCTTGCGGTGCGCGAGCTGTGGCGCGGCCGCGACGAGCGCGCCGCGCTCCTCACGACGATGGCGGCGATCATCAAGCCCCAGTTCGGGATCCTGATCCCGCTGGCAGCGGTCCTGATCCTGCGCCGCAACCTCGTCACGCGGCCGCCCGGCCACGGGCCCCGCCGCCTGTTCACCACGACGCTCGTCGGGCTGGCCACCGCCCAGCTCCTGTGCCTGCCATTCGGGCTGACCATCGTGGGGCTGCTCCGCCGGATCCTCGACACAGCGGCCGGCTACCCATGGCTGACGGTGAACGCGTTCAACCCATGGGCGCTCGTCACGCAGGACGGAGCGGGCCTGGCGCTCAATGGGACCTGGATTCGGGACGCCACGCTGGCCGGGGCGGACGGCGGGGCGGGCTTCGTCGTCTTCGGCGTTCCGGCCGTGGTGGTCGGCAGCGCCCTGCTGCTCGGCGTGATCGGGCTCCTCGCCGCGATGATCTGGCGGCGCGATGATCGGCGGACGCTCCTCGTCGCCCTGACCGTGATGGCGATCGCCTTCTTCGTCCTGCCGACGCGCGTCCACGAGCGCTATCTGTTCCCGTTCTTCGCGTTCGGGGCGGTGCTCCTGGCGGTGAGCCCCCGCTGGGCCGCGCTGTATGTGGTGCTCGCGATCGCGAACACTGCGAACCTCTACGGCATCCTGACCAAGCCGTTCTACGAGAACCTGGGGCTGGCCCCGATGCTGGCCGCGTTCGGTGGGCTTGGGGCCCAGCTGGGGGAGGCAATCCGCTCGTGGAACGGGGTGGCGAGCGGCGCCGTCCTCCACGCCGGTGGGTTGCTGGCGGGAGTCTCGTTCCTGGCCCGCCCGACGCCGGAGGAGAGAGACGCCACCGCACCGACGATCGCGGACGATCGCCGGGACCCGCCGGCGGCCGAAGCGCCGGCGGGCTCACGGTCGGCCGAAGCGCCGGCGGCCGGTGGGCTCACAGTCGCATCGGCCCTCAGCCGGGCGGCCGGGAGTGCGCGAGCCGTCGTCGGTCGCGCGAGCTTCGATCGGTCGCACCTCCTCGATCGCGAGGGTGGCGGCCGGCTCGACCGGCTCGACCTGTGGTTCATCGTCGTGCTCGTGATCGCGTCGCTCTTCCTGCGGACCTTCCGGCTCGGCGAGCCGGCGCGGATGCATTTCGACGAGGTCTACCACGCCCGGACGGCCGCCGAGTTCCTGCAGGACTGGCGCTACGGGCAGCCGCACGCGATCTACGAGTACACCCATCCGCATCTCGCGAAGTACGTGATCGCCGGCGGGCTCGTCGCGTTCGGGGACGACACGGTCACCGCGACGAGCCGGCTCGGTGCGCCGGTAGCCGATGCCGCGATCGAGCCGCGCTGGGACGAGCCGACGGGCGCCGACGGAGCCCCGCTCCAGGGTGGCGACCGGCTGTATGTCGCCACCGGGTCCGAGGTTCGCGTCTTCGACTTGCTCACCCGCGAGCGCCTGGCCACGTTCGTGCTACCGGGCGCGCAGGCCGTCGCGCTCGACGTCACCGGCCATCGCCTCTACGTCGGCACGGCGTCGGGAGACATCCTGACCCTCGACACGGCCATCAGCGCCGGCGACCTGCGGGCCGGCGATGCCGGCGCCCCGACCCCGGTCACGCTCGACTCATTGGCGACGGCCGGCGGCGCGGTGGAGCGGCTCTGGGTGTCGGAAGGCGGAGCCACCCTGATCGCGGGAACGCCCGGCGATACGCTCGTGTCGCTCGATACAGGGAGCGGCACGCGGCTCTCCTCGCTCACCCTGCCTGGCCGCGCCGAGGTCGTGGACGCGGGCACCGTCGACGCGCTCGTGGCGGATCCGGCAACCGTGGACGACCCGGCCGGCGTCGCAGCCCAGCTGGCCCGGATCCTCGGCGGGACGGCTGCCACGTACGAGAAGCAACTCCGCTCGGACGCGACACGGGCGACCATCACGACCAACATCACCAAAGACCAGCGAACCCAGCTGGATGCCGCCATCGCGGGCGGCACGCTCGCCGGCCTCAGCATCACGGGCGTCCCTCGCGTCGCGGTGGCGGACACAGCAGGCGTGGCGTTCGTGGAACCCCAGAGCGGCGTGGTGACCAGCCGGGTGTCCCTGGCCGGTGGGGCTACCGGCCTGGTCAAGGTGGACGGCCTCGACGTGCCCATGCTCTACGCGGCGACCGGCACCGCGCTCGCCGCGATCCGTCTCCCCACGGACGGCAAGGCCCCGGCCGTCGACCAGACCGTCTGGATGCCCGCCGCGATCAGCCGGGTCACCGTGGATGCGGCGAGCCAGATCGTCCACGCGCTGGGCCGCACGCCGGACGGGACGGGCTGGACGGTCTACGCCGTGGAGCCGCGCGGGAACAGCGTCTTCGCCGACGCGCGCCTGCCGTTTGCGCCCGCCACGTGGGCCATCGACGTGAACGTGGACCTCCCCGCCACGGACCGCCAGCAGCTCCTGGTGTTCGCCGCGGACGGGGAGGCCGCATCCGTCGCGATCGGTCAGCACGCGTTCGCGTGGCGGCTCCCGGGCGTGATCGCGGGTGCGCTCATGGCCGGCCTTCTCTTCCTCCTCGCGCGGATCCTGTTCCGGCGCCGGTCCGTGGCGATCCTGGCCGGCGTCTTCGGCCTTCTGGACGGGATGCTCTTCGTCCAGCAGCGCATCGCGATGAACGACTCGTACGCGGCGCTCTTCATCGTGGCGGCGGTCACGCTCTTCGCCGCGATCTGGACGGGCGCATGGCGGTGGCGGGGTGCCTTCTGGATCGGGATGCCGCTGGTGGGCGTCCTCCTTGGGCTGGGCCTCGCGTCGAAATGGGTCGCCCTCTACGCGATCGCTGCGCTCGCCCTCCTGATCCTCGTGCGTTCAGCGCTCGGGCGCGTAGTGGTCGTGCTGGGCCTCGCCGCGGCGACGGCCGTCCTCGGATACATGGCCGTCTCAGTCCCCGCCGGCGCGACGGCCAGCGGCAACCTCGCCTTCCTCGCGATCATGATCGGGCTGACCCTTGTGGCTGCCGCCGTGACCGTGCTCCACCCGATCGCGTGGTCCGTCGAGGAGGTACGGATCGCGGTGGCGGGCCCCGCCGCGGTCGGGGCGTTGATCACGCTGGCGGCCATCCCGCTCCGGCTGGGCTCGACGGCCCTCGCGCTCGCGCTCGGGTGCTTCGGCCTTGCCGCGCTTGCCACGGGGGCCTTCTGGCTCGCGGCACGGCTCGGCTTCGGGCCGCTCGCGCCGCCGCCCGCGCCAGACGATCCGGCGTCGCTGCTGGAGCCGCCTGCGCCCGCCCCGGATGGCTGGCTCCGCCCCGGCTGGCGTTGGAGCATCCCAATCGGTTGGGCGGGAGTCTCGCTGCTGGCGATCCCCGCCGCGGTCTACGTAGCGCTGTACCTGCCGTGGGTCGCCCTGGGCAACCGGTTGACCGCAACCTTCCCGGCCGGCAACAAGGGCCAGACGCTGCTCGACCTCACGAAGTCGATGTACGACTACCACAACAACCTTCGGGCGACCCATGCGGCCGCCTCGCCATGGTGGGGGTGGCCGCTGAACCTGAAGCCGGTCTGGTTCTTCCAGCAGAGCTTCGGCGGGTCGACCTCGGGCGCCATCTATGACGGCGGGAACCTGGCCATCTGGTGGCTCTCCATCCCCGCGATCGCGTTCGTCGCGTGGCAGGCGTACCGGCGCCGGAGCCTCGGGCTGGCGCTCATCTCGATCGTCATCGCCTGGATGTGGATCTCGTGGGCGCGGATCGACCGCGCGACCTTCGAATACCACTACTACACGACGCTCCCGTTCGTGATCCTCGGGCTCGCCTACTTCGTGGCGGAGATCTGGCACGGGCCGTCGGCCAGGACATGGCGGCTCGCGCGTGGCGCCGCCGCCGCGGCCCTGCTCGCCCCGGTCGTGATGTGGTTCGGCAAGGGCCCGCTCTGCGCGATCGCCGGTGTCGAGAAGGTCAACGCTGGCTCACAGGCGTGCTCCGCGGCGGCGTCCCTGCCGCTCTCCCTGACGGCCCAGGTGGTCGGCCTCATTGGCGTGATCGTCGTGGGCGGCGGGCTGCTCGTGTGGCAGCTCATTCGGCTGGACCGGTCGATCCGGGCCGGCGCGGATCGTCTCGAGAGCGGCGCCGCGTCCCGCCGGATCCTCGTGACGGGCCTGCTGGCCGGTGCGAGCCTGGTGGCCGCCGCGGTCCTGCTCCCGGCAACGCCGCTGGTCGAGACGGCGAGCATCCCGGGCGAGCTCCTGGCGATCCTCCTCCTGCTGATCCTGGGGCCGATCGCCTGGCTTGCCTGGTCGGCCCGTTCGCCGCGCCGGTTTGCGGTGGGGGTGGTCCTCGCGGCGGCCATCGTCTTCGTCGCGTTCTACCCGAACTGGTCGGGGCTGCCGCTCCCGAACGGCATCTTCAACTGGTACCAGGGGCTGCTCCCGTCGTGGCTCTACCCGTTCCAGTTCGCGGTCAACACGGACCCGCCGTTCAGCGTCTCCTTCGCCAGCCCGTGGCCGCTCCTGCTGCTCGCTGCGGTGCTCGCCTCGGCCGTGATCGTGGCCTACAGTGCCTGGGTCTGGCGCATCGCGATCGCGGAGCGGCTGGCCGACGAGGCTGAGCCGGCGGAGCCCACGGGCGCCTGATCGGAGCGTCCGCCATCGGCGACCGCGACCCGCGCAGACCGCCACCCCGCACAGGTGGTGGGGCCTTCAGGCGATGGAACTGCCCCGCGGGTCCGGCGGAACCTCGGCGTGGAAGTCGCGGGGCAACGCGCCCTGTGCCTCCAGGCGCCGGATCACGAACCCGTAGTAGGCCTCCACCCGGGCGGCGACCCGCTCCCAACCGAACTCGACCACCCGCTCCAGCCCGCTCTGGCCCATTCGTTCGCGCAGGTCCGGGTCAGCGAGGAGTCGCATGAGCGCCTCGGCGAGCGGCCTCGACTCGCCGGGCGGCACCAGGAGCGCCTGCTCGCCCCGCTTCACGACGCCCTTGTAGCCGTGGATGTCGCTGCAGACGATGGCCGTCCCGGCCGCCATCGCCTCCAGGAGCACGATCCCGAACGATTCGCGGCCGGTCGCCGGCGACGCGTAGACGTCGGCGGTCTTGAAGAGCTGGACCTTGTCGCCGTCCGAGACGCGGCCCAGGAACTCGACGTCGGGCAGGCGGCGCGTCATCACGTAGCGGTGTGCCTCGCGCTCCTGTGGCCCGGAGCCGACGACGAGGAGCCGGCAGTCGCAGCCGCCCTTGCGCAGGATCCGGTACGCCTTGAGAAGAGGAAGCAGCCCCTTGCGCGGCTCCAGCCGGCCGACGAACAGGATGTTCGGGCGGCCATCCTGCCAGCGAGCCATCGGGACCGCGTGGGCGAAGCGGCGAAGGTCCACCCCGTTCGGGATCACCTTGTAGTCGCCGGGCAGGTAGCGGTCGGCGAAGTGCCGGGCGGCTGCGCTGACCGCGATCCGGCCGTGGAGGTTCCGGGCGACTGGCCCCAACATCTTCCCGCCCAGCTGGTAGCCGGGCGCATAGCCCGCATAGGCGTGGAACGTGGCGACGTTCACGCTCCGGGACTCGCGCAGCGTGAAGAGCGCGAGGAGGGGCACGAAGGGCTCGTGGAAGTGCAGGAGGTCGAACTGCTCGCGGCCCAGCACGGCCTGGATCTGGCTCCGGTAGCGGGGCGACACGGTCAGCGTCCCCATCGACCCGTTCGACGGCACGGAGAAACCCTTCCCGATCCGGATGACATCGCCCTCGGAGCTGCGCTGGAGGCCGTGGCTGGCGGTCAGGATCCGGACGTCGTGGCCACGTGCCCGGAGCGCCTCGTACAGGTGCCCGACGTGGTCGTTGACGCCGCCGGGGAGCGGGTAGACGTACGGCGTGACGAGCCCGATCTTCATGACGCGTCCTCGCGCGGTCGCACGACGCCCCCCGTCTCGTCCGGGCGGGGCGGCCGGAAGCGGCCACCCGGGTAGCCCAGGTCACGACCGGTGCCGTCGCGCCGCACGCGCCCGCCGACCTCCGCGCGCATGTCGCGACCGTACTTGCGGAGCTGCCTCCCGAAGGTCGGGAGCTGGGCGGTGGTCCGGTGGAAGGAGCCCTCCCAGCCTGTCGTGCCCGCGAGAATCGCACAACGAACGTCCTCGGCCGTCCGCCCGGGGAACGTGGTGAAGCCAGTGCCGATGGCCGCCGCTTCGTGAGCGTCGCTGTTGCCGACCGTGGCCACGCCGTGCGCCGCGGCAAACGCCCCGACCCGCTCGTGGACGAGGCGCCCGAACGTCGTGGGGTTGAACGCTTCAAGGGCGTCGGGCCGCACGCGGGGATCACCCGAGTCCAGGAGTCGCCGAAGCGTCCAACCCTGCGCACAGAGCGGGTAGGGGAAGAGCGGGTGGGCCGGGATCGCGATGCCGCCCTGCTCGTGGATCTCGCCGATGGTCGTCCGCATCGAGCGTAACGGCCGGACACGCTCCTCCAGGAAGAGCGCGAGGAGGTGCCCGTCGCGCGTGGTGATCTCCTCGCCCACGACGATCTCCAGCCGCAGCCCGCGCGCCCGGGCGAGCGTCCGCGCCGCGATCGCGGCATCGATCCGCTCGTGGTCGGCGATCCCGAGGACGTCGAGGTCCGTGTTCGCCGTCACGTGGGCGAGGATCGCCTCGACGCCATCGGTCCCGTCCGAGGCGAGCGTGTGGACGTGCAGGTCCGCCCGGCCATGCGGCTGCGCGCGGTCCGGCCCTCCGGGTGATCGACGGGTGGTGCCGCCGGCGCTCACGGCCGTGGCTCTGGTGCGAGATCCGGCCAGATCGGGAAGAAGACCGTCCACCATTGCTCGGGGGCGTCGGCCACGAGGCGCTCGAACGCGGCAGCCTCCTCCGCCAGCAGCGCCTCCACCCGCGCCCGGCGGGCGCCCGGACCCGTGGCGTGGGCGCCGCTCGGAGGCAAAATCGTCTCCAGACGACCCGCGTAGCGCTCCCCGCGGACGCGCCGGACGGCCGCCACGTGGATCGGGGCGCCGGACTCGATGGCCAGCAGCGCTGCACCCACGGGCAGCGGCGCGGGCGCCCCGAAGAACGGGACCGAGACGCCGCCGCCGATGATGTCCCGGTCGCCGATGACCCCGACGAGCTCACCGCGACCGAGCGCGGCTCGGAGCTCTCGCCTGGCGACCTCCAGGCCGACGAGGCGGACGCCCGACGCCGACCGGGCTCGGGCCATGAACGCCTGGAGAGCCGGGTCGTCGAGCGTCTCCATGGGCGCCGTGATCGTGGTGTCGATCCGGGTGAGGAGGATCGCCTCGGTCGCCTGGAGCGACCCGAAGTGAAGGGAGGCGAAGATCGCCGGGCGGATCGCGAAGGCGGCGTCGACCGCGTCGGGGTTCTCGATGCGGGTCCGACTCGGAGCCTCGCGGATCACGGCGTCGGCCCGGATCAGCTCCGCGTACGTCCGCGCCGCGTGCCGGTAGGCGGCCCGGACCAGCCGCTCGAGCGCCGCGGGATCGTCGGCGGCGGCGCGCGTGCGGGTGCTCGCCGCGCCGGTCGCAACGAGGTGCGCGACGACGCGGCCCAGGTTCGCCCGCGCCTGCGCGGCGCGTGCCGGCGTGAACCGGTACCAGAGCTCGCCGGCCGCGTCGGCGGCGCCGCCCACCACGCTCGCCGGCAGGCGGTTCGCAAGCCACTCGGCCGCTTCGAGCAGGCCGACGCGCAGCCGCTGGGCGCGGGTCGCGGGTCGCGCGGTGTGCGGGCCCGGCGGCGGGGTCATGCTCTCGCGCCCGTCACGCCGTCACGCTCGCCGGCGCGGGCTTCGGTGC
>JANXWH010000139.1 GCA_025351245.1 Chloroflexota bacterium
CGCCCGACACGCGCCGCCCGCCCCGGCGGGGGGCTGCGGCGCGTGCCTACGAGGCCGCGCTCGCAGCCGAGCGCGACGCCGCGGCTGACCAGTCGGCCTCCCGGACGCGCGGGAGCACGCGGTGAGCGGCGCCCGGCTGGATCCGGGCGCCGTCCGGCGCACGCTCCGCGCCGCCGGCCTGCGCCCGCAGCGCCGCTTCAGCCAGAACTTCCTGGTGGATGTCAACGTGCTGGAGGCGATCCTCGACGCTGCGGGCGCATCGCCCGGCCGGACGGTCCTCGAGATCGGGCCCGGCCTGGGGATCCTCACCGGCGGCCTGCTGGAGGCGGGCGCCGCGGTCACCGCGGTCGAGCTCGACCGCGGGATGGTGGAGCACCTCGCCATGGCGTTCGAGGCCGCGATCGGGGCCGCTGCCGAGGGGCCCCGCCCGCCGGCCCCGAACCCGCCGGGCACGCTTCGTCTCGTGGCGGCCGACATCCTGGACGCCGACCTGCCGGGGCTCGTCGTCCCGCCGTTCGACGTGGTCGCGAACCTGCCGTACCACGTGACGAGCCCGATCCTGCACCGGCTGCTGGGCGCGGAGCCACGCCCCGCCCGCTGCATCCTCATGGTCCAGCGGGAGGTGGCCGAGCGCGTCGCTGCGCGGCCCGGCGCCATGAGCTACCTCTCGGTCTTCGTCCAGTACCACGCCGTCGCGTCGCTGGTCCGACTCGTCCCCCGCGACGCGTTCGAGCCGGCCCCGGCGGTCGAGTCGGCGATCATCTCCCTCGACGTGCGACCCGCCGACGGGCCCGGGCGCCTCCCGCCGGAGATGGAGGACCATCTCTGGCGGCTCGTCCAGACAGGCTTTCGGGAGCGCCGCAAGATGCTCCGGAACGTCCTCGGCCGGCAGCTCCCGGTGGGCCAGGAGCGGGTGGACGCAGCGCTCGCCGCGGCCGGGATCGCCGGCGACCGGCGCCCGCAGACGCTCGCGGTGACCGAATGGATCAGCCTGCTCGGCGCGCTCGGGCCGCTGCCGCCGGACCACCGGGGCCGCCGCGCTTCGCTCGCGGAGACGGACGCGGCCGATCTCGACGGCGTCGCTGACGCGGACCCCGGCTCCGACGCGGACCCCGGCTCCGACGCCGGCCCACCGTGATCCGCGAGCGATGAGCGACGCGCTCCGTCGCGTGACGCCGGTCGTCCGCCTTGCGCCGGCCAAGCTGAACCTGACGCTGGCCATCGTCGGCCGACGCGAAGACGGCTTCCATTCACTTCATTCGGTGATGGTGCCACTCGAGCTCGCCGACCGGCTGGCGCTCGCGTTCGCTTTCGGGTCGGGCGACCGACTGCACGTCACCGGCGACCGGGTGCCCGACCTCGGCCCGGCCGACCGCAATCTCGTCGTGCGTGCGATCGGCGCGGCGCGGGCGTCCTGTCGCGCGCGGGGCGTCGACACGCCGCTCCCCGGGCTCGCGGCCCGGCTGGAGAAGAGGATTCCGGTCGCGGCAGGCCTGGGCGGGGGGAGCAGCGATGCCGCGGCGGCCGTCGACGGAGCCCTGGAGGCCTGGGGCGTCGAGGACGCCCTTGTGCCCGCGGATCGCGCGACCGTTGCGGCGGGCCTCGGCTCCGACGTGCCGTTCTTTCTCGCGGGCGGCTGGGCGCTGGTGGAAGGGCGCGGCGAGCGCGTCGAGCCGCTGCCGACGCCACGCGGCCCGGCGCCGGCCGTGCTGCTCGTCACGCCCGGGCTCGCGGTATCGACCGCGGCGGTGTTCGCGGCCTACGCCAGCGGGATTCGGCCCGGGCCCGGCGCCGCGCTCGCCTCGTCGCGCCATCTCGCCGGCGAGCTGGCTGCCGGGATGACGGCCGCGAAGTTCGCCGAGCGAGCCGGAATCCTCGCGGTTGCGAACGACCTCGCGCTCGCGACAGCCGCGGTCGTGCCGGCGCTCGTGCCGTTCCGCCGCGCGCTCGGGCGGCTCGTTGCACGGCCGGTTGGCCAGTCCGGGTCCGGCCCGACGCTCTGGGTCCTCTATCCTTCGATCGGGGCCGCAGAAGCGGCCGCCACCCGCGTCCGGGAGGCGCTCGCCGCGGACGACCTCGTGGCGCCGGGCGCGCGACCGCCCTTCGTGGCCGCGACGCGGATCATCGTCGGCGACCAGGTCGTCTCCGCCGAGCCGAGCCGGCCAGCCGAAACGACAGACCAGGGAGGCACCTGATGCCCCGCACCGCCATCTCGACCGCGCAGGCCCCCGCCGCCATCGGGCCGTACAGCCAGGCGATCCGCGCCGACGGCTACCTGTTCTGCTCCGGCCAGCTCGGCCTGGATCCCGCGACCGGCGAT
>JANXWH010000140.1 GCA_025351245.1 Chloroflexota bacterium
TGCCGGGCCGCCCGAGGAGGCCCGCGCTTTGCTAGGCTCGGGAAGATGGATCGTCGCCGGGCCCTGGGTATCGCGCTCGCGGCCGTCTCCGCGTGCGGCTACGGCTCCGGCCCACTCTTCGCGAAGAGCGTCTACGGGGCCGGCCTGGACTGGCTCGCACTCCTCTACTGGCGATTCCTCCTCGCCGGGCTGCTGGTCTGGGCGTGGGCGATCCTCGTGCCGGCGAACCGGGCCGGGCTGCGCGCGCTGCCGCGGCGCCGCGTCGTCGCACTCCTTGGGCTGGGTGCCTTCTTCGTGGCGAACGCGAGCACCTACTACGCCGCGCTCCAGTACATCTCCGCCTCGCTCGCGTCCCTGATCGTCTATATCTATCCCGCGCTCGTGGCCGTCCTCTCGATCCGCTTCGGGCACGGGTTGCATGGCCGCCGGCCGTGGGCCGCGCTCGGGATCGTGAGCGCCGGGGTGGCGCTCACGCTCGGCGGGATCGAGACGCACCCGGAGCCGATCGGGCTCGTGCTGGCGGTCTCCTCGCCGTGCATCTACGCCGTCTACATCGTCCTGGCGGCCCGTCTCGCGGGCGAGCGGCGCGGCGAGACGGCCAACGACCGGACCGGCGGCGACGGCGCCGAGACGCGGCCGGCCGTGGCAGCCTCGGTCATGATCAGCGCGACGTTCGTGGTGGTCGCGCTGCTGGCGGTCGCGACCGGCGAACCGATCGTCCCGTGGCGGGTGCCCGGCGGCGCATGGTACGGCCTGGCCGGGATCGCCGTCTTCTCCACGGCGGTGGCGATCTCCGCGTTCTACGCCGGGGCGGCGCGGATCGGGGCGGCCCAGGCGGCGCTCGTCTCCACGGTGGAGCCGATCTGGACGATCACGCTCGCGGCGCTCCTGTTCGGGGAGCGCCTGTCCACGGCGCAGCTGGTCGGGGGACTCCTGGTCATCGTGGGCGTCATCGTGGCCCAGACGACGCCCGGTGCGACGCCATCCGCGGTCGTCGAGGAAGCCTGAGCGGGCGTACGATTGGGGGGATGGTCGAGATCGAGACGCTGGCCGCGCGCGACGGTACCGCGCTCCTGACGCGGCGCTGGCCGCCGGCCGGGGAGCCATGGGCAACGGTCCTCGTGGTCCACGGCCTGGGCGAGCACTCCGGCCGCCACGAGGCGACCGCGGGACGCTTCGCCGCGGCCGGGATCGCGACGGCCTCCTACGACCATCGCGGCTCTGGGGCATCGGCCGGGCGGCGCGCGGACGTCGAGCGGTGGGCAAGCTTCCTGGACGACATCGAGGACCGACTGGCGGCGTCGCGGCTGGCAGGCCTCCCGGCCGCGATCTACGGCCACTCGCTGGGCGGCCTGCTGGTCGCGGACTACCTGCTGGACGATCGCCCGCTGCCCGACGTCGCGGTCCTCTCAGCGCCGGCGCTCGGAGCGAAGGTCAACCGGGCACTCAGACTCGCGCTTCCGCTGCTCGCGACGATCCTGCCGCGCGTGGCGATCGCCAACCCGTGGGACGGGGCGGCGCTCTCGCGCGACCCTGCGATCGGCGCGGCCGTTGCCGCCGATCCTCTCTGCGAGACGCGGACGAGCTTCCGGCTGGGAAACGGCCTCTTCCGAGCGATGGATCGCGTGCGCAGCCGACTGGCCGCGCGCGACGGCTTCCCGCTCCCCGTCCTGCTGGTCCATGGCGGGGCAGACTCGCTCGTGCCGACCGAGACGAGCGCGTTCGCCTCCGCTTACCCGTCCGTCGAGCGCCGCGTGTACCCGGACGTGCGCCACGAGCTGCACCACGACCCGGTGGACGGGGCGCGGATCGTCGACGAGATGATCGACTGGCTCCGGGAGCGGCTCCTGGGCTGAGCGGACGCCGCTCGTCAGGCGGCCGGGCCGCGGCCCTCCTTCAACAGGCTGCGGAGGAGAAACGTCACGTTGGCGGGCTTCTCGGCCAGGCGCCGCATGAAGTACGGGTACCACTCCGTCCCGTACGGCACGTAGACACGGACGCGCTGGCCGCGGCGGAGCAGCTCCGCCTGGAGATCGCGGCGGACTCCGAAGAGCATCTGGAACTCGTATCGGTCCGGCGCGATCCCGTCGTCCTCCGCGAAGCGAAGCAGGCGCCCGATGAGCCGCCCGTCATGGGTCGCCAGCGCCGGAAATGCACCCTCGCGCATCAGGCGCCGGGCGAGCGATTCGTAGGCCGCGTCGACCTCCTCGCGCTCGCGGAACGCCACGGATTCCGGTTCGTTGTAGGCACCCTTGCAGAGGCGAACCCGCGCCCCGTCGGCGATCAGGGCCTCCACATCGGCGGCGCTGCGGCGCAGCGCGGCCTGGATCACGACCCCCGTCTCCGGGTTGATCGACCGCAGCTCGCGCCAGAGGTCGAGCGTTCGATCGGTCGTCGTGTGGTCCTCCATGTCGATCCGGACGAATGCGCCGACGGCCGCAGCCGCCCGCATGACCCGGGCGACCGTCTCGCGGCAGACGTCCTCCGAGATGTCCAGGCCCATCTGGGTCAGCTTCAGGCTCACGTTGCGCTGGAGGCCGCGCTCGGTGAGCGCCGCGAGCGTCTCCTCGTACCGACCCGCGGCCCCAGCGCAGGCCTCCGCCGACGAGACGGATTCGCCCAGGACGTCGACGGTCGTCATGAAGCCGGCATCCCGGAGCCGCTCGAGCGCCCCGAGCACCTCGGGGAGCGTCTCGCCGGCCACGAACCGGCCGACCATCGGGCGCGTGATCGGCACCCTGACGGCAAGCCGACCCAGCGACCGGCGGTGCGAGAGGCCAAGGAAGAGCGACCGAAGCGCCCGTTCCGGAGCGTCGTGAAGCGTACCGTTCGTGCTCAATCGCGGGCCTCGCCAGGTTCGGCGGCGGTGCCGGCGGCTGGCAGAATCGGGAGCGACATCGAAGCGCCTCCAAAGATCGGCGGGCGACGCCGCCATCGCGGCGCAAGGCTACCGCACGGGCGCGCTTCAGCGATGCGGCTCGATCCGCACGCCGCCGACCAACGCGACGAGCACTCCACCGACTGCCAGGAGCCAGCTCACCAGCGCGAGCGCCCCGCCCGCCCACAGGAGGATGACCAGCCCTCCCACGGTCGTCGGGATGCGCTCGCCGGGCGGGGCGGCCACGAGGCCGGCGAGCACGGCCGTGGCCACCAGGAGCGCGACTCCGCCGACCCGCAGCCCGGTGGCGAGCATCCCGGCGTCGAGCGTTCCCGCCCCGGTGAACGCGACTCCGCCCGCCAGGAGCACGTACCCCGCGAGCGCCAACGGGAGCACGCCGGGAAGGCTGCCCGGGTGCGCCTCCCGAGCGAACGTCACCGCGGACCGCGGCCCGGCCAGCACTACCAGCAACGTGCCGCCGGCCGCGGCGCAGGAGAGCAGGACCGCGAGCCGCGCGATCGTCTCCATGCCGGTCAGGGCGCCGGCGGCGGCAGCTCCCCGGCGAGGTGCCGTTTCAGCCAGGCGAGGATCCGGCTGTAGGCGTCGCGACGGTTCTCGCGCCGCTCCCAGCCGTGCGCCTCGTCCGCGTACCAGTGCACCTCGTGGTACTTGCCCTCGATCTCGAGCGCCTCGACCATCTTCTCGGTCATCAGAGGCACGACGCGGCGGTCCTTCCGGCCGTGGAGCAGCAGGAGCGGCGCCTCGATTCGCTCGGCGCGATAGAGCGGCGAGCCGCGTCGATAGAGCTCCGCCTTCGACGGATCGTCCGGCATCCCCATCATCCGCCGCAGGTCGATCCGGCCGGCCCGATCGCCATGTCGGTAGCTCTCCGCGATCTCCGAGTCGCCGTAGAGGTCGACGCCGGCCGCCCACATCGACGGCTCCTCCACCAGCGCACAGAGGGTGAGGTAGCCGCCGTACGACCCGCCGTACATCGCGAGCCGGCCGTTGGACCAGGCCTGCGTGCTGGCCCAGCGCGCGGCATCGATGACGTCGTGGACGTCCGCGTGGCCCCACTCATCCCGGTTCGCGTGACGGAAGTCGCGGCCGTAGCCGGTGGAGCCCCGGAAGTCCACCGAGAGATAGGCGAAGCCCTCAGAGACAAGGAGCTCGCGGAACGGGATCCAATCCCGGAAGGCCTGCCAGGTGGGACCGCCGTGGGCGTGGATGATCGTGGGAACGCCGCGCCCGCCCCGCCGCCCGGTCGCGCCCAGCGGCCGCCAGAGCGTCACGGGGATGGCCAGACCATCGCGAGCCCGGATCGTTCGATGCTCCGCCACCGCGAAGCTGCTCACGAGCAGGGCGACCGGGCGGCTCTGGGTGAGGCGCCGGGGCCGACGCGCGACCGTCCCATCGGGAGCCGGAACCGGCAGGATCCAGAGATCCTCCGGCTCGCGGCTGGACTCCCCGACCGCGAGAATCCCGCTCCCGTCCGGCATCCAGGCGACCGCCAGCCAGACGCCGTCGAACGGGTCGATCCGGACCGGGGCACCCACGCCGGGTGCGAGGTCCGCGACGGGACGCTTCGGCGGCCGGCCCGGCCTGCGCTTCGCCGGGGCAGCGCCTGCCATCTGGGCCACGTGGAGCTGCCGGAGTCCCTCGCGGATGATCACGTGGACGAAGCGCATCCCATCGGGTGACGGGATGGGCGCGATCCCGAAACCGCCTCCCGGGGCGCCGTGCTCCACGGCGCCGGCCGTGAGGGCGCTCCGATCCGTGCCGTCGGCCTTGACGCGCACGACCTGGAACCAGCCGTCCGCGTCGCTGAGGAGCAGCAGGCCGCTGCCGTCGGGAAGCCAGCGTGCCCCGGTCGCCCAGTCGCCGTCCCCGGCGACGGTGCGCTCTTCGCCCGACGCCAGATCGAGGATCGACACCTGGTTCGTGAGGAGATCGGGATGGCGCTGGGCGGTGAGCGCCATGCGCGTCCCGTCGGGCGACCAGGCGAGATCGTCGATGGCCACCCCGGCGGGCGTGATCGCGCGCGGCTCCGGGGCGACTGGCCGGGCGGCCGGGCGGCCGCGGCGCGGCAGCGGCGCTTCCTGCACCCAGACCTGGCTCCAGCCACGGCGGCGCGAGATGAACGCAATCTGCCGGCCATCGGGTGCCCAGCGCGGCGCACGGCTTCCCGCGGGATGATCGGCCACGACGGTGGGCCGGCTGCCGTCGGCCCCGATCAGCCAGATCGCATCGTCGCGAACGAACGCAAGGTGGGCACCGTCGGGCGCCCATTGCGGGTCCGAGACGGCCTTCTCCGAGGCCGTCAGCTGCCGGGTCGCGCCGCTCCGCAGGTCAAGGATGAAGACCTGGCGGGCACCGCCGGCCTCGGCCGTGTACGCGACGCGCCGGCCATCCGGCGAGAGGCGCGGCTCGCGCGGCGAGTCGCAGGCCACGATCTGCTCGATGGTGAGCCGATCGCGGCGCGGGACGACGGCGGGCTCGGAGCTGCGCCGGCGAGCAGCCGCTGCCCGCCGGCGGGTCGCAGAGGCGGCGACCGGCGGCGTGGCCGGCGCCGCGTCTTCGGGCGCTTCGAGAAGAGCCTGGGGCGTTGCGTCGGCCGCCATCGCACCTTGTGCCGGCTTCGGGCGGTTCTTCGAGCCGGGCGGGCGGCCACGGCGGCGGGGCGGCGGGGCGTCCGCCGTCTCGGCCGGCACCGATGCGTCGGCGGACGGCAGGGTCCCCGACTCCGGCGTCCCGGACCTGTCCGCGGCTGCAGCTTCGAGCGCGGTCTCGGCGTTGGGGAGGAGGTCGTCGTCGGAGGGCTCGAAACGGCGTCCGGTAGGCATCGGCGGCGTTATACCACGCCGCGGAGGTCCGTCTCCCGCTCTCCCTGCAGGGGCGGAGGGTCCACCCGCACGAACGTCTCCCGGCCGAGGAACCGTTCGACCATCTCGCGGGGCGCGTCGGCCCAGCCGCCATCGCGCATCTGGCTCGCGTGGGCGGCGAGCGCGGCGAGCTTCTGGTCCAGAACGCTCCGGACATCGACGATCGTGGTGACCTCCTCGTCGGGCCGGGCAAGCTCCACGAACCGGCGCTGCTGGAGGAGGTCGTCCTCCGTGGGCGGGGCTGCCGTCGCGTCCCCGCGCAACGCGGCGAACGCCTCCTGGAGGCGGCCCATCTCCGCGAGGCCGCTCCGGGGGATCGCCTGGTGGTAGAGGACCCGCGGGCCGCCGGGCCGGCGCGCGGCGCGCCGGTAGGCCTCCGTGGCCCGGGCGGAAATCGTCACGTGGTCGGGATGGCCGTAGATCCCGCCCGGATCGAAGGTCAGGACGACCGAGGGACGGAGCTCGGCGAGGATCGACTCCAGGCGCCCAACCACCTCCTCCGCGTCCGCAGTGGCGAAGCAATCGGCCGGGCGGGGCCAGTTCTCCATCCCGCTGTCGCGATAGCCCAGGAAGATTGGCTCCGGGACGCCGAGGGCGGCCATCGCCTCCCGCAGCTCGCCGCGCCGCAGCTCCCCGTCCAGCTCGCGGGCGCCCGCCTCGCCGCCCAGGTCGCCGTCCGTCGCGCAGACAAGGTTCGTCGGCACACCGCGAGCCGCCGCGAGCGCCAGGACGCCACCCACGCCAAACGACTCGTCGTCCGGGTGGGCGAAGATCGCGAGGAGGCCGCGTGGCGGCCGGGCCACCGGGTCGGTCACGCGGACGCAGCCCGAGCGGCGGCCTTCTCGAGCACCTCCAGGTGATCGAGGGCGTGACCATGCAGGGTCAGGAAGACCCAGCTCCAGGCCTCGTCTGACCGGATCACGTCAAACGGGAGGTCCTGGGCGAGCGCGACGAGGCGGGCGTGGGACTCCTCCAGGTGGGTCCGGACCTCGACGGCGCCCTCCCCGACCCACATGGCCCGCTGGGTCTCGTTGAACGCGTCGAAGTCCCCGCCCGCGTAGTCGTCATCGGCGGGCCACGCCGCGCCGTCGAGGACCCGGACGATGGCCGCGATCCCTTCGTCGGCCCACGCCGCGAGGTGGCCCACGTGGTCGAGCGCGCTCCACGGTTGCCCGCCGCCGTCGGACGGCGCCACCGGGCGGTCCCAGTCCGCCGCCGGGATCCGATCGAGGACGGCCCCGAGGCGCGCCCAGATCGCCGCCTCGTCGGCCCAGGGGTCGCGGTCGGCTGCGCGCAGATCCAGGGCGCGAACGTCGGCCAGCGGGGCGGTGCGGAGGTCGAGCGTCATCTGCCGGACGGGTGATCCGGCGTCTCGACCGACGCCTCGAGTTGCTCGCCGAGCTCCACGGTGCGCCGGTACGCCGCCCAGACGGCCTCGGAGAGGACGGTCCGCAGGCGCCCGGACTCCAGCGCGTGCAGCGCCGCGGCGCTGGTGCCGCCCGGCGATGTGACCATGTTGCGGAGCACTGCCGGGTGCGTCCCGGACGCCTTCGCGAAGAAGGCGCTCCCCTCGAGCGTCTCGACGACCAGGTCGTGGGCCACGTGCCGCGGGAAGCCCAGGTGGACAGCTGCATCCACGAGCGCCTCCATCACGAGGAAGACGTACGTCGGGCCCGTGCCGGAGACGGCGGTCGCCATCGCCACGAACTTCTCGTAGTCCACCTCGATCTCGACGCCGAGCGAGGAGAGGAGCGCCTTCGCCTGGGCACGCTGCTCGGGCGTCGTCTCGGGCGTCGCGTACCAGACAGTCATCCCGTGACCCAGCTGCGCCGGGGTGTTGGGCATGCTGCGGACCAGCTCGCGGTGACCCAGGAGCCCGGCGAGCGCGGTGGTGGTCGCGCCGGCGATCACGCTCAGGACCAGCTGGCCCGGCCGGAGGTGCGGCCCGATCTCGCGACCGACCCGGGCGAGCATCTGCGGCTTCACCGCCAGCACGACGATGTCGACACCGTCCACGGCGTCCACGTTGCTGGCCGTCACGCGGATGCCGTGCGCGGCGGCGAGCTGCTCTCGGCGCTCGGCGCGCGGGTGGCTGGCCACGAGGTTTGCGGGCTCCAGGAGCCGGCCGCGCAGGAGGCCCGCGATCATGGATTCGGCCATCACGCCGGTGCCGACGGTGGCGAGCGTGCGTCCTTCGAGCGGCGACATGCCCGCGAGTCTACTCCGCCGGCCAGGCACGCCCGGAGGCGAGAAGGAAGAAGCGCCCCGTCGTCGCGACCGTCACCTCCCCGAAGCCGGCCGCGCCCATCGCCGCGGCCAGCTCGTCCGGCTCGTAGAACACCTTCGGGATCGTGAAGGTGCGCCCGTCGACAAGGCGCCGGAGGGCGAGGTCCGGCGCAGGCGGCTCGGCCCGGTCGCGGGTACCCGACGCGGGATCCCGGAGCGAGTCGATCAGGGCGAGCGTGCCGCCCGGGCGCAGCCAGGCACGGGAGATCGCCAGGAACTCCGCGAGCCGCGGACGCGGGACGTGGCTGAGCCAGAAGCCGGTGAAGAGCGCGTCGACGGCCCGGTCCGGCGCGGCCCAGGCGTCGCGCACGTGGAGGTGCGCCCGGAGGCGATGCGCCAGCAGGCGGTCCCGGGCACGGTCGAGCGGGGCGGACGCCGCGTCGTAGGCATGCAGCTCCCCCTTGGTGGCCAGAAGCGCCGACCACCAGCCGGTCCCGGCGGCAAGCTCGACGATCTCGCCGCCGAGCGGCAGCGCGTCGATCCAGGTCGTGGCCGTGTCCAGCTCCATCTGCCAGGCCAGGTCCTGGACGGGCCCGTGCGCATAGCGCCCGCGGCGCAGGTACCAGTCGTCGTACTCGCCCGCGCGCGCCTCGTAGTACGGGACCAACTCCTCCTCGTGGGTGGGCGACGCGGGCTGGGCGGGCGCCGATCCGGCCGTTGCCCCGGCTCGCGCTTCGAGCGCGGCCCGGAGCCGGAAGCGGACGAACGGATTCTCGTCCGCCCGCCCCAGGCAGTCGGGACAGAGCCGGGCATGCGCCTCCAGGTCGTCGGACGCCCGTGGCTGCCACGTCCGCCCGCACCAGAGGCAGGCGAACGGGCGCGGGCCCCCGGGCGGCGAGGTCACAGGACGGGGAGCCAGCTGCCGGCCGGCGCCAGGTCCACGAAGGCCGCGGGATCGAAGATCTCCGCCAGGATCTCGATCCCGTCGATCACCCGCGGTCCCGGGCGGCTGAAATAGGCGGACGCGTCGAGGGCAAAGACGCGACCGAGGCGAACCGCCTGGATCTCGGACCAGAACGGGGGCCGCGGCGTGGCGCCCCACGCGCGGGTCACCTCGCCGAGGTGCATTCCGTGCGGAACCAGGAGCAGCATCTCGGGATCCACATCCGCGATGGCCTCCCACGTGGCCGACCGGCTGGACTCGCCGTCGCTCCCAAGCACCTCCCAGCCCCCGGCGCGCCGGATCTGCTCGGGCAGCCAGAGGCCCGCCGACGAGAGGGGATCCAGCCGGTCGAGGGCGACGACCCGCGGTGCGTGATGGCCCTCGTCGCGCCGCTTCGCGGCGATCTCCTCGACGTCGGCGAGGCGCTCGCGGAGGATCTCCACGAGCCCGACGGCCTCGTCCTCGGCATCAGTCATCGCGCCGACGGTCGCGATCGAGTGGAAGATGCCCTCCAGGCTGGCGGGATCCAGGACGACCACCGCGACGTGGGGCCCCAGCTCCCAGTCGCGCGGCCCTGCTCCCGCGAAGACCAGGTCCGGCCGCAGCGAGGCCAGCGCGGCCCCGTCGACCGCCCCCGAGGACGGCCGCGTGGCGACCGGGCGCCCCGCCACGCCCGGGGGGAAGTCGCAGGCGTGCGAGACGCCGACGAGGTCGTCCTCGAGCCCGAGTGCCCAGACGATCTCCGTGGCGGCCGGAAGGAGCGAGACGATGCGCATCGGGCCGAGTGACTCCCGAGCCGGAGACGAAGCGACCGACCGACCGTGGCCGGGGGCCGGTCGTCGAAGGGCGAACGCGGCGGCGGCCCGGTCAGGGGCGCCGGCTGCCGTCAGGCGGGCTTCAGCGCCTCGAGCATGGCGCGCGCCGCCGCCTTGTCCGTGAACCACGTCGCGTTGATCTTCGTGTACTCGGCCCACTCGGCCGGCAGGGACTCCTCCGGGAAGATCGCGGTGACCGGGCACTCGGGCTCGCAGGCGCCGCAGTCGATGCACTCGTTCGGGTCGATGTACAGCATCCGGTCGGTGCCCTGCTCGAAATGGATGCAGTCGACGGGGCAGACCGCCACGCACGCCTGATCCAGCACGTCGACGCACGGCTCGGCGATCACGTAGGTCATGTTTGGAGAACCTCCGTACCAACTCGACATGGCACCGGGCCGCACCGTTCCCGGGCGGCGGGCGACGTATACCCGCAGCGGCGAGGGTACCACTTGCCACGCCCGTCGGGGCGCCCACACCTCGGGGCGGCCGCGAGCAGGGAACTCGCATCAGGGGCGCGCCGGAGCCTCCGTCCCCAGCGGCATGCCTCCCGGGCCCACCGGATGGACCAGGCCGGCCATCCCGCGCTCGTAATGGTCCGCGATGTGGCAGCCCAGGAGGACGGCGCCCAGGGACGCACCGCCCGCGATGTCGGGAACCCCCGGCAGCGACTGCTGTAGCTCCCCCGCCGAGGTGGAGGAGACGGCCCGCCTGGCCGCCCGCAACGAGCGGGCGAACCAGTGGCGCCTGAAGGACTAGCGGGCGCCCACGTTGGCGCCCCGAGGAACCGCGTGGCGTCGACACCCTCGTGACGGGGTCAGCACCATCGCTTGCCGACGAGCGGCGCCGGGACGCCCGCGTCCCCGGGCCGAACGGCAGCGGCCCAGCGCTTGCCGACGTCCGGCGCGTGGAGTGCCCCGGGTTGCGCGGCGGCAATCAGGGCGAGGCCGAGGAGAACGGAACTGAGCAGGGCGAGGACGCCCCGAGCACGGCGCATGGCGCGCCTCCACGCGATGACCGCCGAGCCGGCGGTGGGCGTGCCCCACGCGAACGAGTCTGCCGCACCCGGCTTATCGCCGGCTTATCTGCCCCGGCCAGCGGCCACATCACGCGGCGGCAACGACCGGCGGCGCACGAGACCCCTACATGCCTCCGGGGGTGTAGCTCGGGTCGAGGTAGGTGTCCGGGTTGTCGTCGAAGTCGAGCTTGCAGCCCTTGCCGCAGAAGTAGTACGTCGTGCCGTCGTGCTCGCTCGTCAGGGTCGCCGTCTCCATGACGACCTCCATCCCACAGACCGGGTCGATCGCGACCGCCATGATGCCGCCTCCTCGGGTTTGTCCGGGCCCGAGCCCGGTACTCCCCGGGAGTATAGGGGCGGGGCAGCGTCGCGCGCTATGCGAGCGTAGGATGGACAGCGTGACTGCGCCGATCGACCCGCCCGCGACCGCCCGTGCCCGCCTTGAGGAGGTGCGCATCGCTCTCCTCGCGGAGCTCGGCGAGGAGATCGAGACGCCCGGGCAGATGACGTACGGCTCGCAGGCTGCCGCGGCGTCCCACGTCTTCGCCCAGCAGCGTGACCTGGCGCTGCGCGAGCAGGCCATACGCCGGCTCCACGCCGTTGATCACGCGCTGGCACGCCTCGCCGCGGAGAAGTACACGACCTGCGAGACCTGCGGCGGCGAGATCCCGGCCGAGCGCCAGGAGCTGCTCCCGTGGGCCACGACCTGCGTCTCCTGCGGCAGCCACGCCCGGTGACGACGCGCGTCCGCCGGCACCGGATCCCCACGTGGGCGCGGCGATGAACCCCGACGCACCGCTCGTGGGCCTCGACCGGATCCGGTCCGCTGCCGTCCTGCTCCGCGGGGTGGCGACTCGGACACCCCTCGTCGCGTTCGGCGACCCGGCGCGCGGGCAGCTGCTCAAGGCCGAGTCGCTCCAGCCGATCGGTGCCTTCAAGTTGCGCGGCGCATACACGGCGATCGCCTCGCTGGGCCCGGACGAGCTGCGACGCGGCGTGATCACGTATTCGTCGGGGAACCACGCCCAGGGGGTGGCTCGGGCCGCCCGGTTGCTGGGCTGCCCCGCGGTCGTGGTGATGCCGGACAACGCCCCCACCATCAAGCGCATCCGGGTACTGGCCGACGGTGCCGAGGTGGTGACGGTGGGGCCGGCGAGCGCCGAGCGGCAGGCGGTCGCCGAGCGCCTCGCGGCCGAGCGCGGCCTCGCGATCATCCCGCCCTACGACGACGATCGGATCATCGCCGGCCAGGGCACCTGCGGCCTCGAGATCGCGGAAGACGTCGAGGACCTGGGTCTCGTCCTGGTCCCCATCGGCGGCGGCGGCCTGGCGAGCGGCGTCGCGGTCGCAGTGAAGGCCCTCCGCCCGGCGGCGCGCGTCATCGGCGTCGAGCCGGAGCTGGCGGCGGACGCCAGCGAGTCGCTCGCGCTGGGCCGAATCGTGGAGTGGTCGGCCGCCGACGTTTCGCGGACGATTGCTGACGGAACGCGGACACAGGCCCTGGGGATCCGCACGTTCGCCCACCTGCGCGTCTACCTCGATGGCATCGTGACCGTCTCCGACGCGGAGATTGCGGCGGGCGTGCGCCTGGCGGCCGAGGAGGCCCGACTGGTCGTGGAGCCATCCGGCGCCCTGGCGATCGCGGCGCTTCGGTTCCATGCGGACGAGATCGGGCTGGCCCTCGTCCGCGGAACGGTCGTCGGGGTCGTCTCGGGCGGCAACGTCGATCCGGCCCAATACCGCGCCTATCTTCAGGCGCCCATCCCGACCTGAGCGCTCAGGCGGACGGCGCGGTCGCCGTGTCGGCCGCCGTCGCGGCATCGGCCGCGGTCGCGGCATCGGCCGCGGCCCGGGCATCCTCGGCCGCCTCGCGGCGGCGTGTCACAGCCTCGTCGTGGCGCATCCACGCCGCGGTCGCAATGAGAAGCGCGAGCAGGAACCCGGCATCGCCGAGACCCCACATGATCGCGCCGGCCGCCTGCTGGTCCTCCAGCGGCGTTGGGCCCCAGGGACGTCCGGTCGTCGCGTAGTGCGGGTAGAGGACCGTCCCTGAGAAGAGGATCGCGACCCCCAGGAACGAGTTGAATGGCATCTGCATGAACAGGAACAGGAGTCGCGCGGGGTGGCCCATCCGCCACGGGCTGGGGTCGCGGCCCACGATCGGCCACCAGAAGAGGACCGCGCTGGCCAGGTACAGCACGTGCTCCATGTCGTGCAGCCAGGCGTTCTCGAGGGCCGCGTCGAAGAGCGGCGAGAAATGCGTTCCCCACATCACGGCGGTGAAGAGGAGCCACGCGACCAGCGGGTGGCCGATGACCCGGACGGCACGCGAATTGAGGATGGGCAGGATCCAGCGCCGCCGCGTGCCCGGAGTGGCGACCCGCAGCGCCAGGGTGATGGGCGCGGCCAGCACGATCGCCGGCGCGGCGAGGAAGATGAGGATCACGTGCTGGAGCATGTGGACGGAAAAGAGCGTGGTGTCGTAGCGCTCGATGCCCGACTGCAGTGCGATCGCGATCGAGGCGAGGCCCAGCAGGAAGAACGCCGGCCGATCCGGGGGGACCGGGTTCGCCGGGTGGGCCGCGTTGACCCGTCGGACGGCCCACAGGTAGGCGGCGGCAGACGCGACGAGCGGCAGCCAGATCGTCAGGTCGAAGGACCAGCCCAGCACGAACGCGGCCGCATCCGGGGCAGCGGGCACGCCGCCGCCGTGCGCCGTCGCGGCAGGGGCCCCGGCGAGCAGCGCGAGCAGCGCCGGTGCAGCCGACAGCCAGCGGCGAGCACCGGGGCGTCGCAGCCGAGGGAGGCCGCCGGGGCCGGGCACGCGATGCGAATCCAGGACGGTCACGGGTGCGATTGTGGCGCGAAAGCGCGGCGGGCGGTGGTCTCCCGGCGCCGTGGCGTCCCGGAGACACGAACAGCGCCCATGACGTGTGCGCACGCGAGCATCTTTTCTCACGCTTCGGGTATCATGCCCGCGCTTGCGCACCTCCGCCGTCCCCGGAGCCGGAGCGAGGCGAGGAGAAGCCGCCGGGCGCGTCCGGGCGGAGCGCCGCGGCACCTGCACGAGGTCCAACAAACCCATGGGTCCGATTGCGAAGAGATGGGCTCGCCGTGCTGGGGTGGTCGCGGCCCTCGGGGCGCTGGCCGTCCTCCTCTCCGCATGCTCGGACTTCAACCTGCGGACTGCCGTCCCGCCGGACGCCGCCTCCGTCCAGGGCCAGGCCTCCCGCAACATCTACGACATCGTGTTCGTGATCGGCGCGGCGGTCTTCTTCCTCGTGGAGGGCCTGATCCTCTTTGCAGTCCTGCGCTATCGCCGCCGGGCGGGCGACGACGAGCTGCCGCCGCAGATTCACGGCAACAACCGGCTTGAGATCATCTGGACGGCGATCCCCATCGCGATCGTCCTCGCCCTGTTCGTTCTCTCCTGGCAGACGCTCAACACGGTCGATGCGCGCACGCCAACGCCGCCGGTTCGCATCGGGGTGGTGGCCTTCCAGTGGCAGTGGCAGTTCGTCTACGCGCCCGACGGCGTGCGCTGGGAGGACTGCGGTGCGCCCGCGAACAAGGGCAGGTGCGTGACCGTCTTCGGGACGCCACCGGCGGGCGGTGACCGCTCGAAGTGGACTCCGCCCACGATGCACGTCCCCGTGGACGAGACGGTGGAGCTCCAGATGCATTCCACAGACGTCATCCACTCGTTCTACGTCCCGGCCTTCCTCTACCAGCGCGACATCACGCCCCGCAAGGACCAGGTGATCCAGTTCACCGCGGACCGGATCGGGATCTACCGCGGCCAGTGCACCCAGTTCTGCGGCCTCTACCACCAGTTCATGGAGTTCCAGGTGCAGGTGGAATCGAAGGCCGACTACGTGGCCTGGCTCCAGCAGGAGCTGACGCCGCCCCGGTCGCCCTCCGCGGCCCCTTCCGCCAGCGGCCCGGCCGGCTCTCCTGCCGTGAGCGCGGCACCGTGACGGTCAAGTAGGAGACCCTGATGGCCACCACCGCGCTCCGGCCCGCGGCGACCTACCGCACCGGGCTCTACGAATGGCTCACGACAACCGACCACAAGAAGATCGGGATCCTGTACACGTTCAACTCGCTGATCCTCTTCCTGATCGGCGGGATCTTCGCGCTGGCGGTGCGCACGGAGCTGGCTCAGCCGGGGCTCCAGTTCATGACCGAGGCCACCTACAACCAGATGTTCACGATGCACGCCTCGGTGATGATCTTCTGGGTCGTCATCCCGTTCCTGGCGGGCTTCGGCAACTACCTGGTGCCCCTCATGATCGGCGCCCCGGACATGGCGTTCCCGCGGATCAACGCGCTCTCGTTCTGGCTGCTGCCGCTCTCGGCGATGATCGCGCTCCTGGGCTTCCCGCTGGGCGGGGCGGCCTCGGCAGGCTGGACCAGCTACAGCCCGCTGGTGCAGGCGAAATTCTCCACGGGCCCGGGTACCGACCTCTGGATCGTCGCCCTCACGCTGGTCGGCACCAGCTCTATCCTGGGCGCCATCAACTTCCTGGTCACGATCTTCAAGATGCGGGCGCCGGGAATGACCCTCTTCCGGATGCCCGTCTTCGTCTGGACGATCCTGGTCACCAGCGTCCTCGTCCTCATGGGCACACCGGTCCTGACGAGCGCGCTGATCATGCTCTACATCGACCGCAACCTCGGCGGCAGCTTCTTCAACACCGCGCTCGCCGGGGGCAATGCGATCCTCTGGCAGAACGTCTTCTGGTTCTACAGCCACCCGGCCGTCTACATCATGATCCTGCCCGCGATGGGGATCGTGAGCGAGGTCATCCCGACCTTCAGCCGCAAGCCGCTCTTCGGGTACAAGGCGTTCGTATTTGCCACCGCGGGGATCGGCGCCCTTGGATTCTCCGTGTGGGCCCACCACATGTTCACGACCGGCTCGGTCTACCTGCCGTTCTTCAGCCTGATGACGTTCCTCATTGCGGTGCCGACCGGCGTGAAGATGTTCAACTGGGTGGCCACGATGTTCCGCGGCAAGATCCGCTTCACGACCGCGATGCTCTACGCGGTGGGTTTCCTCTCGCTGTTCCTGATCGGCGGGATCAACGGCGCGTTCCTGGCTTCGGTGCCGGTGGACTACCACGTCCACGCGACCTACTTCATCGTCGCCCACATCCACTACGTCCTCTTCGGTGGATCGATCATGGGCATCTTCGCGGGCCTCTACTACTGGTGGCCGAAGATGTTCGGGCGGAAGCTGAACGAGGGCCTGGGCAAGATCCACTTCGTCGGGATCTTCATCGGGATGAACCTCACGTTCTTCCCGATGCACCTGATGGGCATCTCCGGGATGCCGCGCCGGATCGCCGACTACAGCGCGACCGCCGGCTGGAACGACCTGAACCTCCTCGCCACGATCGGCGGCTTCACGATCGCCGCATCGATGCTGCCGTTCCTGTGGAATGTCTTCATCACGCTCCGCGGCGGCGAGCCCGCCGGTGACGACCCGTGGGAGGGGAACACGCTGGAGTGGGCCACCTCGTCGCCGCCGCCGCCGTACAACTTCGACCACCTGCCGCCGATCCGCTCGGAGCGACCCGTCTTCGACCGCCGACACGCCAATGACGTGCCCTCACTGACGGCGGGACACTGAGCGTGGCCGCGAACAGCAGCGCCCTCACGCCGCACATGACGGCCCAGGGCGAGAGCAGGGCGCACGCCCAGCGGGGGATCAGCAACCCGATCCTCGGGATGATCCTGTTCATCGTCTCCGAGGTGATGTTCTTTGCCGGCCTCTTCGCCGCGTACTTCAACGTCCGCCTGAACGCCACCCAGTGGCCGCCCTTCGTGAACGAAGCGGCGTTCCAGCCGTTCCAGATCCACCACGAGATCGTCCTTCCGGCCATCCTGACAACGATCCTCGTGCTCTCGTCGGTGACGATGCAGCTGGGCGTCTCGGCGATCCGCCGGGGCGACCGGACGGGCTTCCTCCGGAACACCGGGATCACCCTGGTGCTGGGGCTGACGTTCCTGATCGGCCAGGTGTACGACTACACGCAGCTGGGCTTCGGGATCACCGACACGGCGTTCGGCAGCACGTTCTACACGCTGACGGGCTTCCATGGCGCGCACGTGCTGGGTGGTGCGATCATGCTCAGCGTCGTGCTCTATCGCGGGATGGCCGGGCAGTTCTCGGCGAAGCACCACGACGCGGTGGAGGCGACCTCCATCTACTGGCACTTCGTGGACGTCGTCTGGATCGCGCTGTTCTCGACGCTCTACCTGCTCTGATGGCCGGAGGCTCGCGCTCATGATCATGCGGCCGCGGCGAGCCATGCTCGTCGGTCTCGTCTTCGGCGGGCTCGGCGTCGTCTACGGGCTGCTCAGCCATGACTGGGGCGGCGTGACGCTGCTCCTCGCGCTGGGCGTGGCGATGGGCCTGATGGGCTTCGTCCTGATGGCGGCCTCGCCGCGCGGCGACGAGACCGAGTAGCGCGGCGCAGGCGATCCCGAAGTCATGTCGCCCTGGGATTCGCTTCTCGAGTTCATCAGCAAGCTGGTCTCGCCGGACTGGGGTGCGCTCGTTGCGCTGATTCCGCTGGCGCTCGCGGCGCTCGTGGTTGCCTACCTGGGCTGGGTCATGCGTCGCGCGCTGACGGCCCCACCCACGCGGACCCGACCGCTTCCCGCGGCGCCAATGCCGGCCCACATCCACATGCCCGGGCCGAGCCTCGCGCCGTTCCTCGCGGCCGCTGGGTTCGCCTGCTTCTTCCTGGCCCTCCTCTTTGTCCACGTCGGGCCCGGGATCGATCCGGTGACGAAGCTGCCGATCGCGGACTCGACCGCCTGGACGATCCAGCCGTTCGGCCTCCTGGCGATCGCGATCGGCATCGCCGCGCTCGTCTCCGGCCTGCTCTACTGGGGGCGCGAGGCGAGCCGCGAGTACGACGCGCTGGAGGCGCCGGTCGCCCTGCCGGCCGTGATCCGTTCGGGACCGCCGGCCGGCGTCCACATCCCGGGGCCCAGCTTCCGGCCGCTCCTCCTCGCCCTCGCCGCGTCGGCGATGGTGCTGGGCGGGGTGCTCAACGTCGCGATCTTCTTCGGTGGCGTGGTCATGCTGATCATCGCCCTCCTCGGCTGGCTGCGCGACGCCCGCGCCGAGTACCGCGAGACGGTTCGGGCCGACGCCATCGGCCATCTCGAGAACATTCCCGCCCCGCGCTTCCCCACCCTCACGCTGCTGGCCTTCGGCGCGATCTTCGCGGCGAGCATCCTGGTCGCGGCCGGGATCGTCCCGCCGAGGGGCTCCGCGGCGATCGGGGCGGGGTCCGCGAAGCCGTCCGCGGCTGCAAGCACGAGTCCGGCCGGCAGGCCGTCGCCCTCGGCGGCGCCCTCCCCCGGCGGCCCGGCCGGCTCTCCTGCGGCGAGCGCGGCGCCGGGCGCCTCGGTCTCGCTCCAGGTCACCGCCAGCGGCATCGCGTACGACAAGTCCACCCTCGAGGCGCCGGCCAACACGCCGTTTGAGATCGTGTTTGCCAACAACGACGCGGGGATCCCGCACAACGTCTCGATCCACAAAGACTCGGCCACCGGCCAAGAGGTCTTCAAGGGCGAAATCTTCAACGGGACCGAGACCCGGGCCTACAACGTGCCGGCCCTGCCGACCGGCACGTATGCCTTCGTCTGCTCCGTCCACCCGAACATGACGGGGACGCTCACCATCAAGTGACCGCACGCGCCGGCGACTCGTCGCGACCATCGGGTGGGGGCGGCGCCCTCCCGGCACCGGGACCCAGCTCATGACTTCAGGCTCCACCCATCACCTCCTCCGGCTCACCACCGGCCTCGCCGTGCTTGCCGTGGCATCGAGCGTGCTGGCCGGCTGCGCATCAGGCGGCGTGGCGATCACGCCCCGCGCATCAGGCGGCGTGGCGATCACGCCCGGCGCACCGGTGGTCCAGATCGGCTCGCCCCTCATCGGGAAGCCCGCTCCGGCGCTCGCGGGCACGACCCTCGATGGTGCGCCGTTCGACCTGGCCTCGCTGCGTGGGTCGCCCGTCCTCGTCAACTTCTGGGCGTCGTGGTGCGGGCCATGCCGGGACGAGTTCCCGCTCCTCGCGGCCGCAGAGAAACGCCACGCGGCGGAAGGGCTCAAGGTCGTGGGCGTCCTCTTCAAGGACGATGCCGCGCCGGCGCGGGCATTCGTGGCGGACGAGAAGGCCGACTGGCCGACGGTCGCGGACCCGGGCCGCACGATCGCGCAGCCATGGGCGGTCCTCGCCCCGCCGCAGACCTACTTCATCGATCGCGACGGGATCGTCCGGGACCTCCAGATCGGGCAGGTCCGCGACGCGACGGAGCTCGACGCGATCCTCGCGGCGATCCTGAAATGACCACTGCCGGGAGTCGCGTGGCCGCCGGTCACCAGGTCGCGGTCGAGCCTGGCGGGCCCACGGCGGGCTCCCTCGGGGTGCCGCTCGCGGTCGAGGTTCGCGGGCTGCGCAAGCGCTACGGGGCGTTGCAGGTCCTCGACGGCCTGGACCTCGCGGTCCCCCGCGGCGAGCTCGTGGCGCTGCTCGGCCCGAACGGCGCCGGCAAGACCACCACGGTGGAGGTCCTGGAAGGCTACCGCGGCTGGGACGGCGGCGACGTTCGCGTCCTGGGGATGGACCCCACCCGTGACCGAGCCGCACTCCACGCGCGGGTCGGCCTGATGCTCCAGCACGGAGGCATCACGCCGCAGGGCCGTCCGCGTGAGCTGGTCCGGCTCCACGCCCGCTTCTATGCGGACCCGGCGGATCCCGACGAGCTGCTGGACTTGCTGGGGCTCACGCACGCGGCGAACCGGCGCTACAAGCTCCTGTCGGGCGGCGAGAAGCAGCGGCTCTCGCTGGCGCTCGCACTCGTCGGGCGCCCCGAGCTCCTGGTCCTCGACGAGCCGACCGCCGGCATGGATCCTGCCGCGAAGGCGACGGTGCGCTCGCTCATCGCCGAACTCCGGTCGGCCGGCCGCACGATCCTCCTGACCACGCACGAGCTCGCCGACGTCGAACGCCTGGCGGACCGGGTCGTGGTGATGGACCGGGGCCGGGTGGTCGCGGCCGGGACGCCCGCCGAGCTCGTGGCCGGGTCCGGACCGGTCCTGCGGTTCCGGTTGGCGGGCAACGACGGGGCCGGTGTCGCGATCGATTCGAGCGAGCTCGGCGCGCTGGGCGCGGCGCTCGGCGGAACCCTCGCGCCGGATGGGGCGCCCGGACGTCACCGGCTTGCCGGGCGCGCGCCGGATCCGCGGGCGATCGCCTACCTAGCCGACTGGTGCGAGCAGCGCGGCCTCCTCCTCGCGGAGCTGCAGACGTCCGGCGGCACGCTGGAGGAGCGATTCCTCGAGCTGATCGCGGAGGCGCGGCCGGACGATGAGACAAGCACGGCGGCCCGGGACAAGAGCGCCGACGCGGCCGCCACCGACAGGAGCGCCGATCCGGCCGCTGCCGACGGGAGCGCCAACCCGGCCGCCACCGACGGGGGCGCCGAATGAGCCGCCCCCTGACGCCCGACGTGATCCGCCGCGGCGACGGCCGGCCATCGTCACCGGTGGCGCGGATCGCATCCGCCCTCGAGATGGAGTTGCGCCTCACCAGCCGCCGCCTCGAGAACCTCGTCGTGACGCTCGTGCTGCCGGTGGTCCTGCTCCTCTTCTTCGGGTCCGTGCCCGTGCTTCCGGCCGCCGCGACCGCGGCGCCGGGGGCGCGCCCGATCGACGCGGTCCTCCCCGCGATCCTCGCGACCGCGATCGTCGCGGCCGGGCTGGTCAACCTGGGGATCTCGACAGGCTTCGAGCGCTCCTACGGCGTCCTCAAGCGGCTGGGTGGATCGCCGCTCACGCGCGGCCAGCTCCTCATCGCGAAGATCGGGACGATCGTGGTGGTCGAGGCGGTCCAGGCGGTCCTCCTCATCGGGCTCGCGGTCGCCGTCTTCGGCTGGCATCCCGGACCGGGGTGGGATCCGTTGGTCGTCGTCGTGGCGGTCGCCCTTGGAACGGGTGCCTTCAGCGCGCTCGGGTTGCTCCTGGCCGGGACGCTCCGAGCGGAGGCCACGATGGCGCTCACGAACGCGCTCTTCCTGCTTGCGCTCCTGCTTGGGGGGCTCCTCGTGCCGGCGCACCAGCTGCCCGGCGTGCTCGGCGCGCTCGCCTCGCTCGTCCCGTCCGCTGCGCTTGCTGATTCGCTCAGGATCGGCCTCGGCACCAGCACCGGCGACGCCGTGGGGCCGCTCCTGCTCCTCGGCGCATGGGCGGCCGGCGCCACGGTCCTCACGGCGCGCACGTTCCGCTGGGAGTAGCCCGCGGCCGGACTGTCGCGGGGCCGCGGGAGGCGGGAGGAGGCGCGCACTGTCGCGGGGCCGCGGGAGGCGAACCGTCGCGGGCGCGCGCTGTCGCGGGCGCCCGTTTCACGACGTCTGCGGGCACATATCGCGGAGGATGCCACCACCGGCGAGCGAGTCCCCTTCTCGGGCATGCTATTCCTGACAGGTGCACTCCAGGCGGGCGCTCGTCATCGCGTCTCGGCTCCGCTCGCCGGGTATCGTGGTCGGCCCGCGCGTGAGCCGGGTCCAGGACACCGCGGTGCCGAGTGCGCGACAAGTCAGGTGGCCGCCTGGGGGCGCACCTGACAACAGCGACTGGACGAACGGCCGCGTCGCGTGCATATGGCAGAACCTACCCACGTGCGGCGCGAGTCGCGTGGCGTCCGTGGCGCACGGGCCGCCTGCGCGCCAACTGCCCGGGCGGCGGCGACAATCTGCCTCCGCTCCCGCCGCCGGAGTCCTCCCGCCCGCCGGCCGGACCGGTCAGTATGTCCCGGGGAAGCCCGGGCCGACCATGGACGTGCCCGGATCTGACCAGCGCGACGTGACTACGTTCGCCCGGGCGTAAACCTGGATCCCCTCCGGCCCGTGTATCTGGAGATCCCCGAAGAGCGACACCTTCCAGCCGATCCAGCGATTGACCCGTTCGAGGGTTGCCGGGGCACCTGCGCCCGGCTCGGCGACCTACGCCATCTCGACAACCTCGGTCCTGCGGAACGCTTGGTCGTCCTGGCGCAGACGCTCGGAAGGGCGTGAGGATACCGCGAGGCCGCCGCCCCAAAAAGCACGAACCCCGGCGGGCGGGCCGGGGTTCGCTGGTGGATTCGTCTTTGGTTGCGGGGAGGGGATTCGAACCCCTGACCTTCGGGTTATGAGCCCGACGAGCTGCCGCTGCTCCACCCCGCCCCGGTACTATACACATCCGAGGCTGGACGGTCAAAGGGATTGTCCACGCATCCGGGCGTTCACGCCCGCCAAATCGTTTGCACCCGCCATATCGTTCACGCCCGCCAAATCGCGACCACGGAGGCCCGACCCGATGTCAACCGCCGGCTCTCCGGATGACCTCCTCGCCGCCGCGCTCGCGGCCCGGGACCGAACGTACTCGCCGTACTCGGGCTACGCAGTGGGCGCCGCCCTGCGCGATGAGCATGGCCGGATCCACGCGGCGCCGAACGTGGAGAACGCGGCCTACCCCCAGGGGCAGTGCGCCGAGGCGTCCGCGATCGGCGTCCTGATCGCCGCCGGCGGCCGGCGGGTCACCGAAGCCCTCGTCGTGGCCGACCCGGCTTTTGGGCTCCCCTCCCCGTGCGGCGGCTGCCGCCAGCGACTCCGCGAGTTCATGGCGCCCGACGCTCCGCTCCACCTTGCCGGCCCGGCCGGCGTCATCCGCACCGTGACGCTCGGCGAACTGCTGCCGCTGAGCTTCGGGCCCGAGTTCCTGCTCAAGGAGACCCCGCGATGAGCCTGCCCGCCACCGGCGACCCGGACTCCTCGGGCGACCCCGGCTCCCCTGGCGACGCCGCGGACCCCGGCGTCGCCGCGGCCCTGATCCGGGCGCGCGCCGGCGGGCGCGCGCCGCGCCTCGGGATCGTGCTGGGCTCCGGGCTGGGCGGCCTCGCCGACCTCCTGGACAACGCAGTTGCGATCCCGTACGCGGAGATCCCGGGCTTCCCGACGTCCACGGTGGCCGGCCACGCGGGCCGGTTCCTGGTCGGTGAGCTGGAAGGCGTGACGGTCGCCTGCATGCAGGGCCGCTTCCACCTCTACGAGGGCCACTCGCCGGCCGCCATCAAGCTCCCGATCCGCACATTTGCCGCGCTCCGGGTGGAGGCGCTCCTGTTGACGAACGCGGCGGGCTCCCTGCGGACCGAGGCCGGGCCGGGCAGCCTCATGCTGATCACGGATCACCTCAATTTCATGTGGACGAATCCCCTCATCGGGCCCAACGACGACACCTGGGGCGAGCGCTTCGTCAGTCTCGAGGATGCGTACGACCCGGCGCTTCGATCCCGGCTGCTGGTGCTGGCGGCGGGGCTGGGGATCCGCCTTCACGAGGGCGTCTACGGCGCGCTCCTCGGCCCGCTCTTCGAGACGCCGGCGGAGATCCGCGCCTACCGGGTGCTGGGCGCGGACGCGGTCGGGATGTCGACCGTGCCGGAGGTGATCGTCGCGCGCCACGCGGGGCTGCGGGTCGTCGCGATCAGCGCGATCACGAACCTGGCAGTCGGGATGAGCGACGTGCCGGTCGACCACGAGCAGACGCTCCGCGGCGCGGCGATCGCGGCGGCGGACCTGACCCGCCTGGTCCGGGCATTCGCCGGCTCGTTCGCCGCCGAGCAGACGGAAGGAGCGTGAGCATGACCGCCGTGACGAGCCCGGGCGCGGGGCGGATCGAGTGGGTTCGCACCAGCTGCCGCCTCCTCGCCAGCATCGCGGCCGAGTACGAGCAGGCCCGGCCGTTCGCCGGCCTCCGCATCGGGACCGGGATCCACCTGGAACCCAAGACGGTCGCGCTGCTCCTGACCCTGAAGGCGGGTGGGGCCGAGGTCATCTCGACGGGAAACCTGAACTCCACCCAGCCGGCGACCGTGGCCCACCTGCGCGAGGCCGGCGTGACGGTGATCGGCGAGCCGACGCGCGACCCGGAGGTCCACCGGGCCGACATCGACGGTGTCCTCGACACGAAGCCGCACCTCCTGCTCGACAACGGCGGCGACCTCTTCGTCCGGTTCCTGGAACACCCGTACCCCGGGCTGCTGGGCGGGACCGAGGAGACGACCTCCGGACGGAAGCGGCTCGAGCCGCTCCGCGACGCAATCGCCCGGCCCGTCCTCGTGATCAACGACAGCCCGATCAAGCAGTTCGCCGAGAACGAGCACGCTGTCGGGCAGAGCGTCCTGGAGTCGTTCATCCGGTTCACGAACCGGGTCACAAACGGCCGGCACGTCGTCGTCTTCGGGTACGGCGCCTGCGGCCGGGGCGTCGCGATGAACTTCCGAAACGCCCACGCCCGGGTGTCGGTGGTCGAGATCGACCCCGTCGTCCGGCTCCGGGCGCTGTTCGACGGGTTCGCCGTTCCGGATCGCGACGAGGCCCTCGCCGATGCCGACATCGTGGTGACGGTGACCGGCGCCCGCGACGTCATCACGGCCCGTGACCTGCCGGCTCTGGCCGACGGCGTGATCCTGGCCAATGCGGGCCACTTCCCGACCGAGATCGACGTGGACGGCATCGCGGGCGATCCCCGGGTCCTCAAGCGCGTCGAGGCGACCGACGGCATCGCGACGTTCCAGCTGATCACCGGACGGTCCATCCACCTTCTCGGCGGGGGGCACATGGTCAACCTGTCCGGTCCCCGGCCACTGGGCAACTCCATCGAATCGATGGACCTGGGCTTCAGCCTCCAGGCTCGGTGCCTCGAGGCCGTCGCCCGGGGCAGGGTGGGCGCCGACTCGTGCGTCGTGCCCGTGCCGCGGGCTATCGACGAGCAGGTGGCGGCGGCGTACGTGGCGATCGCCCGTCGCCGGGCGGCGGCCTCCCCGGTGGGAGCCTGAGCCGTGCTCCCGCAGGAGGTCATTCGGGCGAAGCGCGACGGCCGCGCGCTCACGGAGCAGGAGATCGCGTTCTTCGTCGCCGGGATCACCGACGGCACGATCAGCGAGGGGCAGGCCGCCGCGTTCGCGATGGCGGTCTTCTTCCGCGGCATGAGCCGCGCCGAGACCGTGGCGCTGACCTGCGCCATGCGCGACTCCGGTGGCGTGCTGGACTGGTCTGATGCGGACCTGCCCGGCCCGCCGCTCGACAAGCACTCCACCGGGGGCGTCGGCGACAAGGTCTCCCTCATGCTCGCGCCGATCGTGGCCGCCTGCGGCGGCGCCGTCCCGATGATCTCCGGGCGCGGCCTCGGCCACTCCGGCGGGACCCTCGACAAGATGGACGCGATCGCGGGCTACACGACGGCGCCCGACAACGCCCTCTTCCGGCGCGTCGTGTGCGAGGTGGGCTGCGCGGTCATCGGCCAGACCTCCGACCTCGCCCCGGCCGACCGGCGCCTCTACGCGATCCGGGATGTGACGGCGACGGTGGAGAGCATTCCTCTCATCACGTCGTCGATCCTGTCGAAGAAGCTGTCCGCGGGGCTGGCCGGCCTGGTCATGGACGTGAAGTTCGGCAGCGGCGCCTTCATGGGCACGGCGGAGGATGCGCGGGCGCTCGCCGAGAGCATCGTGGCGGTCGCGAACGGAGCCGGCTGCCGGACGACGGCGCTCCTGACTGACATGAACCAGGTGCTGGGGACCACGGCCGGCAACGCCGTCGAGGTCCGCGAGGCCATCGCCTACCTGGCAGGCGAGGGCGGGCCCGACGCCCGGGAGCCGCGCCAGCACGAGGTCACGATGGCGCTCTCGGCCGAGCTCCTCGTCACGGGCGGCCTGTTCGCCTCGGTCGCGGACGCGCGGGCCGCGTGCGAACGAGCGCTCGCATCGGGCGAGGCCGCCGTGCGGTTCGCGCGCATGGTGGCCGCCCTCGGCGGGCCGGCCGACCTGATGGAGCGCCCGGACGCATACCTGCCGCTCCCCGAGGTGACGGTGCCGGTGTTTCCGGCGCGGTCAGGGTTCGTGGCCGCCGAGGACGCCCGGGCGATCGGCCTCGCGATCGTCGGGATGGGCGGCGGACGCGTCCGGACGGATCAGCGGATCGACCATGCGGTCGGCTTCACGCGGATGGCGCCCGTCGGGGCGGCGGTCGGGCCGGAGCGCCCGCTCTGCCTCGTGCACGCGCGTTCGGCAGCCCAGGCGGAGGCCGCCGCCGCGGAGCTGCGAGCGGCGATCACCGTCGCCGACGAGCCGCCGACGCCCGCCCCGGTCGTGCTGGAGCGGATCGCGGGGTAAGGCGGTCGGCACGCGGTCGCGTCCGGGCGTGGGCGCCCGCCCGTCGAAGGACGGCGATCTGCCGGCCTGGGTGCAGATTCTTGGTTGCTAATCTCTCCCGCCCAAAACGCCCAAGAGCAACGAACGCGCCAGGCGCGCGTCCTCCTTCACACGAGGACGGTGTCCGTGAGCGCTTTGCACCGTCCAGTCACTCGATTGTCCAGGACGCTCAGGAGGTGGTCGCGATGACGGTCAAGTCCTGGCAGGGCCTAGTGGTCGGCGCGTTCATCGCGCTCGTCGTGCCGATTTCGTCTTGGGTCCTCGCCCTGCTGGTGGAGAACGGGATCGCGCCTTACGAGCAGACGCACGCGCTCTTCGGCCTGTTCGGCCTGCTCGACTGGATCTCGCTGTTTCTCCTTGGGCCCGTCGGCATCGTGATCGCCGGCAGGTCGGCCGGGGTTCGCGGCGTCCTCGGCTGGCTCGCACTGCTCATCGTCGCCCTGCCCGTGTTCGCGTTTGTCTGGTTCTTGTGTGTGGCGACTCTCGGCGGCACCCTGGGTAACCCGTTCTGAACGTGACGATTTGGCAACCCAAATCTCGTCCCTATGCGGCAGGAAGTGGCTCTGAGGATTGGTCGCTGAGCACGCGTGGAGCGGCCCCGGAAGGGCCATCGGCAGCACGAAATGGGCTTCCGGCTTAGCCACCAAGAAAGCCACTTCCTGCCGTACAGGATCTCTTCTTGCTGCCGCACTCGACCGAGCTGCCGCACTCGACCGAGGTTGAAGCAGCTGCACGGTGCGCCAACGAGAACATCTGAGAGGATGGAGCCCCCCAGTGCCAGCCAGCGGCCGTGAGGCCCGGTCGTCCGAAACCGGGATTGCCAATCGGCACGAATGCGGGTACCCGACCACCGCGATCCTCTTCATCGGTCGGGCGGCGGACCCGGCGGTGAAGTAGTGGGGGCCCGCGCGGGATAGTCGGTCGGCGCCCGTAGCGCGGTCGTCGCGCCCCAGGCCGCGAGGGCGAGGCCGGCCGCGAAGATCGGCCACGCGAACGTGTCCGGAGCCCGGCCGGCGAGGATCCGACCGGCGTCCAGGGTGAAGCTCAGGATGACCACGAGGCCGCCCGCGATGCCCGCGGCCACCTGCGCCCGGCCGGCTCGCACGGGCCAGCCACCGCGGATGCGCCGTGCCGCCGCCAGGCCGAACCCGGCGAGCGCGAGGCTGATCGCGACCGGTGCCCAGACCGGCCCGGTCCAGGGGACGGGGATGAGGAACAGTACGTCCCACGTTCCGAGCGAGGACGGCCAGCCGATGAACGCCCACAGCCACGCGTAGTAGAAGATGTCCCAGGTCCCGAAGGCCACCGCGGTCCACGCCAGCCGCTCGAGACCGCTCCGGCCGGCGAGCCAGCCGACCGTTCCGAGCATCACGAGCGTTGCCGCCTCTCGGCCGACCTCGATCGCGGCGAGGTCGCCCGTCACGGCCGGGTCCTGGAGCGGAAAGAGCGCCCGCGGGTCTATCCCCAGCGCGCGCTGGAGATAGACGACAACGGCCGACTCCAGGAAGGCCATTGCGACGCCGTAGACGAGAACCGCCGCCGCAACGCCCCCGAAGCGGGCCGGCGCGCCGGGCGGTGTGACCCGCGGCAACGGGGCCACGTTCGTTCCGCCGGTCGTGCTCATGGCCGCCAGTATCGGCCACCGCCGCGGACCAGGCCGCCGGGTCCAGATGCGTCCTGGCGGGCCGGGGGTCGGGATAGGCCTTCACGAGGTCGGGCCTACGACGCGATGATCGCCGCGATCGGCGTGGCCAACGAACTGCCGCTCCTCACCTGCAACCCGGTCGACTTTGCCGGGTCGAGGGGCTTACCGTGGTGGCCGTGTCCCACCCCGAAGGACCACCCGACGGGCGCTGACCCGACGCCATCGCAGGACTATCGTCGGCGTCGCCCAGATCGCCGTGGCTTCGCGGCCTTCGACGCGTCGACCGGCTCATCCGCGGATTCCTCGCCGGTCACCGCGTCGACGATCCCCACGATCACCGTCCGGATCGGCGCCCCCGGGGCGCCCAGGACCTGGCGGGCCGAGGTGCCCTCGTCGAGGATGAGGACGGTCTCGCCGGCACCGGCGCCCACCGAGTCGACGGCGATCAGGTAGCCCCCGGCCGGCTTCCCCGCCGGGTCCAGCAGGTCGCACAGCAGCAACGTCCGGCCGTCGAAGGCAGGGGCGTTGATCGTCGACACGACCGTCCCGGCGACGCGGCCGAGCTTCATGGCTCGTCTCCGACGGGCGCGTCTCCCGCAAGCAATGACACGGCGTCGACGATCCCCACGATTGCGTGATCGACCGGGACGAATGGGTCGGGCATCGCCTGGGCGGCCTCGCGGGCGGCCACGAAATAGACGAGCTCGCCGGGACCCGCCATGTGGACGGCGTCGGCGGCCACGAGCTGGCCCCCCACCGGCCGCTGGTGCCGGTCGAGCGGCTGGATGACGAGGAGCTTCACGCCCTCGAGCCCGGGCGCCTTGACGGTGGCGACGACGGTGCCGATCACGCGCGCGAGCTGCATCGCGCCCTACCCGCGGACCCGTGCGGCGAAGCGGGCATCCGCGGCCAGGTTGTCGGCCATCTCGGCGTGGAGCTGGGGGATGACGCGCCACCCGAGGCCGGGCGACGCTGCGATCCGCGCGACGCCGATCTCCACCGCCGCCTCCACGTCGGCCAAAGGCCCGTCGAACAGGAGATAGCCCTTGCCGCCGAGGTCGTCGGCGAGGTGCAACTCGAGGAGGCGGACCCGGGCGCCCTTGAGCCCGGCGTCGGCGGCCTCGATGATCGGGGCGACGGTTGCCGTCTCGATGACGCCCAGCGCCTCGCCATCGGCAGCGCGGCGCTCCCCGCGGATGGCGGCCACGAGCTCTGGGTGGACGTTGGGGAGGAAGACGATGTCGAGGACGGATGAGGCCCCGACCTCGCGACCCGCGTCCAGCGCCTCCTCGACGTCGGCCACCGCGCCACCGAGGAGGATGAGGTACTTCCCCGGATGCACCGTGCCGGCCCGGATCACGTCGATCGGGGCCCGCTTGGCCATCGCGTCGCCGGCCTCGATGCCGGCGGCGATCGAATCCAGCTCGAGGAGGGCGAGGGCCGGCTCGATCGCGGGGCGGGAGTCCATCGTCATACGATCCGCAGCGCGCCGACGACGGTGATCCGCCGCTCGCGCGAGAAGGTCCGCGGCCGGGTCAGGCCGTCGCCGGACGGGCTGGCGATCGAGAACGAGGTGAAGCCCTCGCCGCCCTCGCCCAGGCCCGCGATGTTGGGCCCGTTCGTGACGAAGATGCTGCAGTTCATCGCCCGGGCCATCTTCGTGATCGTCTCCACGTTCGTGGAGTGGATCGAGGCCGTATGGCGGAAGCCGTGCTCCATCCGCACCGCGAGGTCGATCGCCTGGTCCACCGTCCCGACCCGGACGATCGGGAGGACCGGCATCATCTGCTCGGTCCAGGCCAGGCTGTGGTCGCGCGGAACGTCGGCGATCAGCAGCCGGGGCGCGGGCTCCGCCTGGACGCCGATCTCGGCGAGGATCTTCGCCGCGTCCTGGCCGATCCAGGCAGGGTTCATGACGCCCGGCTTGCCGGGCTGGCCGAGCTCCGTGAAGATGGCGCGTTCCAGCCGGCGCAGCTCGTGCTCCTTGAGCAGGTATGCCCCGTTCTGGGTCATCGCCCGGATGAGCCGGTCGGCGACGGAATCCACGACGAGGACGACCTTCTCGTCGATGCAGACGATGTTGTTGTCGAACGATGCGCCCCGGACGATGTCGCGGGCCGCCCGCTCGACGTCGGCGGTCTGGTCGACGACCGCCGGCGGGTTGCCGGGGCCTGCGGTGATCGCCCGCTTGTCGTTCCTGAGGGCCTCGCGCACGACGGCCGGGCCGCCGGTCACGAGGAGGACGCGGACGCCGGGGTGGCTCATGAGCGCCCGGGCGGTCTCGATGGTGGGCGCCGCGACTGCGGTGACCAGGTTCGGCGGGCCGCCGGCCGCGACGATCGCCCGGTTGATGAGACGGATCGCCTCCGCGGAGCAGCGCTTCGCGCCGGGGTGGGCGTTGAAGACGACCGCGTTGCCTGCCGAGAGGATGCTGATCGTGTTGTTGATGATCGTGGAGGTCGGGTTGGTGACCGGGGTGATCGCGGCCACCACGCCGAACGGGGCGAACTCGGTGACCATCATGCCCGCGTCACCGGTGACCGCCTGGACCTCGAGGTCCTCCGGCCCCGGCGCCTTGGACGCCACGAGGCGATTCTTGACGATCTTGTCTTCGACCCGCCCGATGTGCGTCTCCTGGTGGGCCATCCGGGCGAGCTGCTCGGCGTGGTCGAGCATCGTGCGGCGCACCGCGTCGATGATGACCTTGCGGCCCGCGAGGCCCTGGGCCCCGAAGGCGCGGAACGCCTGCGTGGCGGCGGCTACCGCCTCGTCGATCGTGGCGTGGATACCGTCGCCCAGCTCCGCCGCGGCGGCGGCCGACAGCTCTGCCTCCGCGCGGAGGCCGGCGCCCGGCCGCTCGCCGCCGGCCGACGCGACCCGGCGGCGAACCCGTTCGATGATCTCGGAGATCTCGCGTCCGTCGAGCTCGTTCATGACTTCCGCCCGCTACTTGCGGTAGACCTCCGTCCCGCCGATCTCCCACGTGTCCACGATCGCCATGATCACGGCGTCGCACGGCCGGTCGCGGGTCATCTCCGTCTGGCGGGCGGAGCTGCCGGTGGCGTAGAGGACGACCTCGCCGACGCCCGCCCCGACCGCGTCGGCGGCCACGACGTAGCCGCCGGCCTCCCGGTTCTCCGCATCGAGCTGGCGCACCACGAGGAGCTTCCAGCCCTCCATGAGCGGCTCCTTCTGGCTCGCGACCACGGTCCCGGTCACCCGTCCGAGAAGCATCTTCCACCGCCTGCTGGGGGAACGGCGCGCCGGCGTCGAGCCAACGCGCCCGGTCCCGCGTCCTAGTCCCGGTTGCCCTCGGCCTTCGCCTCCTTGAGCCGCCCGAGCGGCAGCACGAGGTCGACGTTGACGTGCGGCCGGGCGATCACGTGGCTGGCGACGACCTCGCCGACCTTGGCGGCGTTCCGCACGCCGGCCTCGACCGCGGCCTTCACGGCCGCGACGTCGCCGCGGACGACCGCGGTCACGTATCCGCCGCCCGTCTTCTCATAGCCGACGAGCTCGACCTTGGCCGCCTTGACCATTGCGTCGGCAGCCTCGACCACCGCCGCGAACCCGCGGGCCTCGATCATCCCGAGCGCTTCTGCCATCGATCCGTTCTCCTTCTCGACCTTGTCCGACTACGACTTCGCTTCGCGTCCTTCGAGCCCTTCGATCGCCGCCACCGCGGCCCGCCAGCCGACGTCGATGTCGCGCTCCTCTCCGCCCAGGTAGATGCGGCCCATCGAGCCGAAGTTCCGCACCTCCAGGATATTGATATGGGCCGCCTTCTCCGCCTCGTTGGCGGCCAGCGCGGCATAGGCGGCGGGCTCCAGCTCCAGGACGTAGAGCGTCTCGCCGGGGATGAGCATCTGGCCGTGGCGGGTCCGGTTGATGAGCTGGGCCTGGTGGTCGTCGATGCGGCGGATGATCTGGCTCGAGAGGATGCGCGGCTTGATCCGGTCCGTCTCGGCCACGCCGATTTCGGCGAGGATCGCCGCGCCCGCGGCGCGGACCTCCGCCTGGGACGGTGAGTGGATCTCGAGCATGCCGTAGTAGCGCTCGATGATCTGCATTCCGGGCTTGACGGACGTCGTCTTGAGGGCGATGTCGGTCAGCCGGTTGATCTCGATCCCGGGCGACACCTCGATGGTGAGCGATGCGTCGCCCGCCAGCGGCAGGAAGCCCTGGGCGACCGTCCCGAGGAACGCCGCGTACTGGGCCTGGAGGCTGTCCAGGAAGACGTACGCCCGAAGGTCAATAGTGCCCATGTGCGCCCTTCTCTCCCGTGACGATCTTGACGCCGGCGGATGCCCCGATGCGGGTGGCGCCGGCCGCGATCATGTCTTGCACATCCTCGGCGGTGCGGATCCCGCCGGCCGCCTTGACGCCCATCTTCGGGCCGACCGTCTCGCGCATGAGCGCGACATCGAAGACGGTGGCGCCGCCCGACGCATACCCGGTGGACGTCTTCACCATGTCCGCCTTCGCCTGCCTGGCGAGCTGGCAGGCGATCACCTTCTCCTCGTCGGTGAGAAGGGCCGTCTCGATGATCACCTTGTTCGCCGCGCCGGCCTCATGGCAGGCGTCCGAGACGCGGGCGATGTCCTCGCGAACCGCATCGAGCATCCCGCTCTTGAGGGCCCCGATGTTGATCACCATGTCGATCTCGCGGGCCCCGTCCCGGATCGCCCGCCGCGCCTCGAGGGCCTTGACCTCGCTCGTCGCCGCGCCAAACGGGAAGCCGATGACCGACGCGACCGTGACGTCCGTGCCGCGCAGGTTCTCCGCCGCGCGGTGGACCCAGGTGGGGTTGATGCAGACGGCGGCGAAGCGATGCTCGGCGGCCTCGGCGCAGAGGCGGTCGATGTCCGTGGCCGAGGCGTCGGGCCGCAGCAGGGTGTGGTCGATGTAGCGGGCGAGGTCGCCGGGTACGTCGGCGGCGTGGCCGTGGTACCCGACACGCGAGGCGCCGCCGGCGACGACGTCGCGGACCTTGGTGGCGCACTGGGCCGCGCACGCCCCGCGGCACGACGCGCAGGAGGCACCCGGGGCGGCGGCACCCGGACCACCGGCGCCAAGGCCGGGGCCGGGGCCCGCGCCGAGGGCGGCGAGCACCTCCCGGGTGATCGACTCCACCAGCTCGTCTCGTTGGCTGCTCGTCTCGGTCATCCTGCCTGGCCCTCACCCGGTGATCGCATGTAGCGGCGCTCGACGTCCGTGATCTTCTCGACCCGTGCCGCGTGACGGCCCGGCCCCCACGCGGTCCCCAGCCACGCCCGCACGATCTCGATGGCCAGGCCCTCCCCGATGAAGCTCGCCCCCAGGGTGAGGACGTTGGCGTGGTTGTGCTCGCGGCTGTTGCGGGCGGAGGAGAGGTCGTGGCAGAGCGCGGCGCGGACACCCGGGACCTTGTTGGCGACCATGCACGAGCCGATCCCCGCGCCGTCGACGATGACGCCCCAGCGGCAGGTCCCGTCGGCGACAAGGTGGGCGACCGCGTGGGCGACGTCCGGGTAGTCCACGGGCGCGCTGCCGTGCGTTCCGCAGTCGTGGACCGCGAAACCCGCCAGGGTCAGCATCTCGCCGATCCGATCCTTCAGCGCGGCGCCGCCGTGGTCCGCGCCGACCGCGATAGCGACTCGCTCCGGGGCGGCCGGAGCGGCTCCGGGGGCCGCGCCCTGCGCCGGCGCGGTCGCCGTCCGGGCCGTCCCGTCGCCGGCCAACGTCGCGTCGCCGGCCAACGTCGCGTCGACGATCCGGCGCACGATATCGCGGACCTCGTCCGGGGAAGGAATCACTGGAGTCGGGGTCGCGGGGTCGCGCGGCACGAGGGCCCGCGGCTCACGCATGGTCGAGCACCCACGCAGCGGTCGTCTCATCGGCCACGAACACGGTAACGCACCCCGCCCTCAGGGCGGCGAGGGCGATCGGGCCGCGCCCTGCGCCGGCAGCGAGGGCCACGGTCAGCGCCTTCGCGCCGAGTTCCTCGAGCGGCAGCCCGATCGTCCGCCGGTCCAGCGACGGGAGGGCGACGCGGCCGTTCAGCGAGAGGAACCGCCCCAGGACGTCGCCGACCGCGCCAGAGTCCTCGAGCGCCGCGAGGTCCGCGTCGTTGAGATAGCCCGACGCGACATGCACGCTGTCGGGCCCCAGCACGCCCATGCTGAAGACCGCGGTGGCGGCGGCGCGCGCGGCCGCGAGCGTCTCGCCCACCGAGGGGTCCTCCTCGAGCGCGTCGCGGAGCTCGGGCGAGCCGACGATCGCGGGCGCGGCCATGAGCCGGATGGCGGCTCCGGTGGTGGCTCCAAACCGCTCAACGATCTCGTGGGCGCGCGTCGGGCGCGCGGAGCGGGACGTGGCGCCGTTGAGCTGGACGATCTCGGTGGCGGCGGTCCAGCCCGGACGCAGGTGCGCGGCCAGCTCGAGCATCGTGCGGCCCCAGGAGACGCCGATCGCCCCGGTGGGCCGCAGCGAGGCGAGGTGCGCCGCGGCCGCCCCCGCCACGCGCTCCCGGGCGAGGAGCTCGTCGTCCGGCGCGGACCCCGTCGAAGCTACGTCGACCACGACGGCGCCGCGCAGCCCGAAGCGGTGGGTGAGCGCGTCCTCCAGCTCGACGAGGCGAGCGGCGGGATGGACGATCTCGATGCGGACGGCCGACTCTCGCAGGGCCCGGTCGAGGAGCCGACCCACCTTGAAGCGACTGACGCCGAGCCGCTCGCCGACCTGGTCCTGGGTGAGGTTCAGCCGGTAGTAGAGCTGAGCAGCACGGAGCATGAGCCGGGTCTCACCCGAGAGCGGCTCGCCCTGGCGCGGGCGTGCTGCGCTGATCGTCATGCTCAAATGTGCAGGTTGCTGCTCATGTGTTGCTCACCGTACCCCCGGCGACGGATCGGTGTCAAGGGGTTGTGCTCGTCCCGTGTGCTCGTCCCGCCGCCGCAGTGGTTCCGGCCGCCGCCGCGACCCGGGGCGTCAGGTCCGCCACCTCGCGGTTTCGGCGCAGCCAGGCCAGCCCCAGCAGCCCCACTGCCAGCGTGCCGACGCCGCCGGCGGCGAGCGACGCGACGGGGTTCGCCGCCGACGCGATCGCGCCCGCGAAGATCGCGCCGATCGGCGTGGAGCCGGCGAAGACCGTCGTGTAGACGCTCATGACGCGACCGCGGAGCTCGTCGGGGACGACCGTCTGGATCGTCGTGTTCCCGGTCGCCGCCATCCCGATCGCGCCGAAGCCGGCCAGCGTCAACGCGGGGAGCGCGACGGCGATCCGGGGCAGGACCGCGATGAGGATCAGCGCCGCGCCGAGCAGCGCCGCGCCGGACGGAATGAGCCACGGCGAGGGGCGGCGGCGGCCGGCGAGCCAGAGCGCGGCTGCCACGGAGCCCAGGCCGGTGGCGGTCATCAGGAAGCCGAAGTCCGCCGGGCCGCCGCCCAGCGTGGCGCGGGCAAACGGTGGGATCGTAACCTGGAAGTTCATCCCGATCGTGGCGGCCAGCCCCACGACCACCACGGAGTAGAGGACGACCGGGGTTTGGCGGACGTACGAGACGCCCTCGCCGACGCTCGCCACCACCTCGCGAGCGGTATGCGGCCGGCGCATCGGCGGCGGCGAGCGCAGCTCGGAATCGCGCATCATCAGGAGCCCGACGATCACCGCGAGGAAGCTGGCCCCGTTGATGAGGAAGGCGACCCCGGTATTCGTCGCGGCGATCGTGAGCCCGGCGACGGCCGGCCCGACGACCCGGGCGGAGTTGAAGAGCGCCGAGTTCAGGATCACCGCGTTGACCACGTCCTCGCGACCCACCATCTCGACGGCAAACGCCTGGCGGACCGGCATCTCGATCGCGTTGACGCAGCCCAGCAGGACCGCGAGGACCAGGATCATCCAGACCTGGACCATCCCGGTCAGGGTGAGCACGCCCAGGATCAGCGCGAGCGCGGCGAGCGTCGACTCGCACACGATGAGCGTCCACCGTTTTGGGAGCGTGTCGGCAATCAGCCCGCCGAACAGCCCCAGGAGCAGGACCGGCGTCCACTGGGCGGCCGCGACAACTCCAAGGATGAGCGGGTCATTCGTGAGCGTCAGGACCAGCCACGCCTGGGCGACGGACTGCATCCACGAGCCGACGAGCGAGACGGCCTGCCCACTGAAGAAGAGCCGGTAGTTGCGATGCCGGAACGCCCGCACGGCGTCGGAGCCGGTGATTGACTGCATGGTCATCGCGCCGCCACCTGGCCCTCATGCGCGAGGCGGCCGCCCTCCAGCTCGTCGAGGTGGCCGCGCAAGTGCTCACGCCGCCCGTTCGCCTCGCCGATCATGGCCCGAAGGCGCGTCGTCTTCTCCTCGAGCGTGGTGACCTGGCGATCGACGCGCTCCAGCAGGCCGCGCAGGATGGCCTTCCGCTCCTCCACGTCGCCGGCCGCGCGGAAGCGCTCCGCATCCCGGATACGGGCGGCTTCGTCCTCCAGGAGGAGGCCGATCTCCGCGAGCGAGAACCCGGCATCGTCGCGCAGCTCGCGGATGAACCGCAACCGCTCGAGGTCGCTCGTGTCGTAGAGGCGGTAGTCGCCCTGCGAGCGCGCAGCCGGCCGGAGAAGGCCGAACTCCTCGTAGTACCGGATCGAGCGCGGAGTCAGGCCGGTCTCGGCGGCGACCTCCTGGATGCGGAGGAGGCGTGACCCCGGGGGATCTGCAGCGGGATTCCTTGAGGCCGACGCGGGATTCCTGACCATGCGGCGATCATGTCACAACCTTGACGTTTGCGTGAAGGTTGTCCGATCGCCCCCCCGATCGCCTTCGCCTACCCCCGGGTCGAGGCAGGCGCCCGGACGGACGGGTCGGATGGCCGCGCGAGCAGGCGCGCCACGACGAGCGCACCGGCGCAGGCGATGCCCAGCAGGCCCGCGCCGGCCATCCCGACGCCGAGCCCCACGCCGTTCGAGATGAAGCCCATGACCGGCGGGTAGACGAGGGACCCGGCGACCGCGGCAGCCGTGATGACGCCGCTCACGGCGTTCGCCCGTGCCGGATACAGCGCTCCGGCGGAGGCCACGATCATCGGGAAGATCGGGCCGCAGACGACGCCGGCGACGGCGAAGAGCGCGATGGACGCCGCGATCGACGGGACCACGACGGCTGCCACGAGGACTGCGCCGGTTGCCAGCCCACAGGCCGTCGCGACCGCGATCGGGGCAAATCGGTCGGCGACGCGACTCGCGACCAGCCGGCCGATCGCCAGCCCGGCCCAGAAGAGCGAGAGGGCGAGCGTCGCGACGCCGATGGGCGCCGCGTCCAGGAATCGAACGAGCCAGCTGGACACCCCGTTCTCCGAGGCGACGTAGAAGGCGCCCGCCAGCGCGAGGAAGACCAACGGCAGCGGGACGCGCCGCCCGCCGGACACGCGTCCGGACAGCGTGGCCGTCGCGAGGTGGGGCACGCCGAGATCGCGCGTCGCGAGGAGCAGGCCAACCACGAGCACCACGGCGCTCGTCACAGCGAACGGGAGGCGCCAGGTGAGACCCATTTCCACGAGCGCACCGATGGCGAGGGGTGCCGCCAGTGCCCCGAGGCTGAAGCAGAGGTGGAGCCGGCTGAGCGCCCTTCCTCGATCCTCATGGAAGCGATCGAGGAACAGGCCGTTCATCCCGACCTCGACCGCGCCGGACCCAAGGCCGCCGATCCCCGCGCCGACCACGAAGACCGTCCACGTGGGCGCGACGGACTCCAGCCCGAGACCCGCCGCCATGGCGAAGGCGGCAACCGGCAGAACGAAACCCCGTCCGAGTCGTCCCATGAGGTACCCGCTCGCCAGCGACCCGATGACGAAGAGGAGCGCCGAGACGAGGTAGAGCACTCCCACGCCGGCGTCGGGCTGGACGAAGTCGCGTTCGATGGCCGGGACCAGCGACGGGACCAGCAGCGCGCCCCAGCCGACGAGGGTGAAGCTCGCGTACCCGAGGGCGGTCACGCCGCCCGGGTCGCCGTCCGGGAGGTGCTCGACCGGGCCGCGCCCGAGGGCAGGCGCAGGGGTCACGCGGCGGTAGGAGTGCAGGCCATGCTCCGAGTGTGCCACGACCTTGACGCTCGCGTGAAGGTTCGTCGCGGAGGCGGACGCGCGCGCGGCGGTGCGCCGGTGGTCACCCGAAGGGTTCTCACCGCTCCACTACGCCGCCTTCTTCGGTAGGACCGAGGCCGTCCGGTCAAGTTCGCGCGGAGGAGGGCTCGAGGGTCGCGTCGCTCGCTTCGAGCGCCTGGACGCCGAGGCAGGGCCGCGCTCTCCCGGTGTCCGGGCCGGCCTCCTATCGCCCGAAGACCGCCCTGACCCGCGCCGCGATCCGTGACAACGCACTTCGTGGGCGAGCCTTCCCGGTTTCCGTGTCCGGGTCGGTTTCCGTGTCGTCGATCCGTTGATCGCGGACACGCCGCCGCTCAAGATCGCCCTCGACTCCCGCCAGAAGATCTTCGTCCCTCCTGCCACTGAACCCCGGGATTGTCATGTCGATCGTCCTCTCGGTGCGCCACGACTGCCGCGACCCCACCACCTCCGAGTCTTCGCCGCGGCCGAGCGCGTGTCAATCACCGCCTGTGCCTTGCTCATGACGGCCAGGTGCCGACACATGCGAGTCGGCCGGGTCCGCGTCGACGGGGTCCGGGCGGTCCGGACCGTCAGGCGGCCGGCGATCCATCGATGGACGAACCGACCCGCCGCGGCGGGCTGGATCCCGGGATCGGCGTCGACCGGGATCGGCGTCGACCGGGATCAGCGTCGACCCCGGTCCGATACTCCGCCCCTGCTCCTGTTGCGGAGCCTGCAACTAACCGGCGGTGTCGGGCCGACGAACCGCGTGTGCGGGCTCGTGGCAGGTCCACCCGGACGGATTCGCTCGCTCATCGGCCCCATTTGTTGCGTCACCCGCAGCAAACGCGCCCTGGAGCTAGGCGAGGATCGTGACGGATGCCTTCGGGCGCGGCGCACACCCGATCTGTTGCATCCTGCGCAACGGCCGCCGGCACGGGCGCCGGGCGCAGGGGGAGACGGGCGTCGGGCCACCCGTGACGCACTCGCAACGGGCGCGGCGGTGCCCAATCTGTTGCCTGCTGCATGGCCGAACGAACTTGCAGAACGTTCCTCTTGCTTGCGTCGCAAAGCGCAATGGCCATGCGACAAGGTATCCACGCGAACCTTGGCAGCCGTGGGCGAGATGCCACCGTTGGAGCATGCGCCCGATCGTTCGCCGCCCGTGGTTCGCCGGCCTCATGGTGGCCATGCCGATCGCCCTGGTCGCCGCCGCCTACGCGGCCGCGTTCCTCGGCCCGAACGCCCGGTTCGCCGTCGACCTGGGTGAGGCGCGGACCGCCGCATTCGGCGCGGCCGCCCTGCTCGCCGCCCTCGCGTTGGCCGGGCGGATCGCTCGCAAGGATCTCGGGACCTTTTCCGGCCTTCTCGCCTACTGGGCGCTGGGCCAGGCGCTCGCGGTGATCCTCGCCGCCGTCGGGGAGATGCTGCTCGGCGGGTCGCCGAAGCCGACGCCGTCCTTGTCTTCCTCGTATCGGCGATCGTGAGCCTCGGAGCCACGCTCCTGTTGTGGGTGCCCGCGGGCGTCATCTGGGTGGCCGCAGTGCGCCGCCTGGCGATCCCTGGGCTGCGCGGATCGACGGCGCTCGAGCTCGCCGAGAGCGAGGCCGCCCGCGACGCCGCTGTCCGCGAACAGGTCCGGTTCGACTCAACGAACCCCGGGAGTCACGTCTCGAAGCTGCGCCGGAACCGGGACTGACGCGACGCGACGGCGGCCGGCGATCGCGACCCCGTCGCCGGTCACATGCCCGGCGACGGGGTCGGGCCGGTCGCCAGGCGGGCTCGCAGCGCCTGCCGCCACGCGTCCAGCGCGACCGGCCACCAGGCGTCGAGGTTTGCGCCAGCGCCGTACCACGCCGCGCGCGAGCTCGGGCCGTGGACCGCGTCCGGGAGCACGACCTGGCGCGAGCCCGGCAGGAGCGCCGCCGTGACCGGGATGAGGCCGTCGCCCGCCACGGCGTCCACGTCCGGCTGCGGGTAGACATCCTCGTAGAGGCGCCGCACGAACCGTTCGCGGCCGTTTACGGTCCCGAGCCGACCGACCAGCAGCCGGGAGGCCACGCTGACGTACGCGGTGGTCGGCGCGAACGTCGCACCCGGGATGTGGCGCTCCGCGAAGCGCGCGCCCGCCTCCCCGACACGCCGGCGCCAGCGGGCACCGTCGTGCCCGGCGGGACCGGCTGCATTGGGCGTCCCAAGCGTGACGAGCGCGCCGATCCGCCCGGCCGCGTTCAGGGTCCGTCCCTCGAACGGGATTGGCGACGTGAGCAACCGGCCGATCAGGCCGCCCGCGCTGTGCCCGACGTAGAGCACCGGGGCGCCACGGGATGTCGGCGATTCGGCGGATCGCGCACCGGCCTCCAGGAGCGCCCGACCCACGCGTGTCGTGATCGGGCCCAGGCCGCGGGCTGCGGCGAGCATCCAGTCGGGCACATAGACCGGCGCGACGAGGACGTCGGCGGCTCCGCGCTCGCGCAGGCTGGCCGCCAGGCCGTCGTACGAGCCCGGCATGGTCAGGAATCCGCCCGCCACCAGGACGACCGGTGCCAGCGCGTCGGGCTCGACCTCGCGCCAGGCGGACGAGGCAATCGGTCGCCGGGCGGGCCCGGCGACCACGCGGGGCAGCACGCGGGCCCTGCGGGTCGTGTCATCGGTCATCGCCCGGCAATCGTAGCCGGCGCGCGGGCACGGGCCGCCTCGTCGCCGGCCGTATGATCGGCCGCATGCTCCTCACGCCCTGGCTCCTGGCGGTCACGTTCGCGCTCGTCGCGGTCGCCGCGATCCCGACCCGGCGACTCTTCCTGGCGGGGGTCGGGCGTGGCACGCTTACGACCTATCTCCTCGCGCTCGTCGCGCTGGGGCTCCTGGCCGCGTCCGGTCGCGGCCCCGACCGGCTCCTCATCCCATGCTTCGTGGCGGCATTCGCCGCGCCGCTCGTCGCATCGCCCGCCGTGATCCGGCGCGCGCTGCGTCGCGGAGGCGGCGCCGAGCGGGACGGGCCGCCGCGAGACGCCCGGTGAACCGCCCGGGTCGGGTCGCCCTCCACGGCGGCGGTGAGTTCCGCCCCGGCGACGAGCCCTTCCTGCGGGTGATCCTGGAGGCAGCGGCCTCCGTGGCCCGCGCGCGCGCCGCATCCGCGGGGGCGCCGCCACCGGGGGCGCGCGGCCGGCACGACGACGATCCCGCGACCGTCCGCGTGGTCCTCCTGCCGACGGCCGCCGCCGGCGAGCGGCCGGAGATGGCTGTGGCGTTCGGGTCGGCGGCGCTTCGTCGCGTGGCGGCGGAAGCCGGGATCGCCGTGGACATCGCGGCGGCCATGGTCGTTGACGCGTCGTCGGCCGCCGCACTGCGGGAGGCCAACCGCCTTGCCGGTGCGGACCTGGTCTACCTGCCCGGGGGCGACCCGGGCCGGCTCGCGGCGATCCTCCCGGAAAGCGCCGCCTGGCGCGCGGTGCTCGCGGCCCACGCGCGCGGGGCCGTGGTCGCCGGGGCGAGCGCGGGAGCAATGATCCTCGCCGCGTGGACCTGGACGGCGACCGGCGGCGCGGCGGGTCTCGGGCTCGTGCCCGGGATCGTGGTCGTGCCCCACGCAGAGCGGGTCGCCGGGCATGGCTGGGCCGGGACCTTCGCGCGGCGCGTGCCGCCCGGGCTTGGGCCGTTCGGCGCGCTGGGCCTCGATGAGCGGACCGGGATCGTTTCCGAGCCGGCCGAGGGCCGGGACTGGCCGCAGGTGACGTGGCGCGTCGTGGGGCCGGGCCTGGTCCACTGGACGCCTGCCGGCGAAGGAACCATCCACGGCTTCCGGGACGGCGACACCCTCTCGCTGGGCGGCTGATGGTGCGCGGCAGATGCTTCGGTGTCTCGTAGATCGTTCGGCCTGTTGACAATACTCAATGTGGGCACGTAATATCTCGCGGTGACCCACGCCCCCGCTCCGTCCGATCTTGTTGCCACGGTCGTCATCGACATGGCGCGCGCCTTCCACGCCCCGGGGCCGGGCCTCCCCGGCTGGATGGAGCAGGACCTTACGCTCGCGCAGGTCCGAACCCTCTTTCTCATCGCACACGACGCCCCGCTCTCGATGGGCCGGATCGCCGAGATCCTCCGCGTATCCGTGGCCTCCGCATCGGGCATCGTCGAGCGCCTGGAGCGACACGGCCTGGTCGTGCGCGAGCACCGCACGGACGATCGGCGAGTCGTGGAGTGCGTCCCCTCGGATGCCGGCCGCCGCCTCATCGACGAGATGTCGGGCCGCCGCCTCGAGATGGCGCGACGGGCACTGGCCGTGCTGGCGCCCGACGAGCTCGCGGAGTTCCATCGGCTGATCTGCCTGATCGCGGACCGGTCGGCCGGGGAGGCCGGGGAGCACCAATGAGCGTGGTCGCCGCGCCGGTGCGCGTCGCCGCGCCGGCCGGGACGGGCGACCGCCATCGGATGACCCGGCTGCTGACCCGTTTCCTGCGTCCGTACCGGCGGGCGCTCGTCTTCGTGATCTTCCTGCTGCTGGTCCAGGCAATCGCGAACCTGTACCTGCCGGACCTGAACGCGGACATCATCAACAACGGTGTCCTCAAGGGCGACACCGGGTACATCATCTCGACGGGAGCGTTCATGCTGGCGGTGACGCTGCTGCTCGCGATCGCCTCCATCGTGTCGGTCTACTGGGGCTCAAAGACGGCGATGGCATTCGGGCGCGACGTCCGGAGCGCGATCTTCGGGAAGGTGCAGGACTTCTCGCAGACCGAGGTGAACCTGTTCGGGACGCCGTCCCTGATCACCCGCAACACGAACGACGTGCAGCAGGTGCAGCAGGTCGTGGCGATGGCCCTGAACATGATGATCTCGGCCCCGATGATGGCCATCGGCGGCATCATCATGGCCCTCCGCCAGGACGTCCCGCTCTCCGGCCTCATCGTCATCATCGTCCCGATCATGGGCCTGGTCATCGGGCTCCTGATGGTCCGGGTGGTGCCGCTCTTCATGGCCATGCAGATCAAGATCGACCGGATCAACCAGGTCGTGCGCGAGACGCTCAGCGGCATCCGGGTGATCCGGGCCTTCGTCCGCACGGAGCACGAGGAGCAGCGCTTCGACGCCGCCAACCGGGACCTGACCCGGACCGCCCTCAGCGTCAACCGGATCTTCGCCGTGATGATCCCGACGCTGATGGGGATCTTCAACCTGTCGGCGGTCGCGATCATGTGGTTCGGCAGCATTCGCGTCGACAGCGGCGCGATGCAGATCGGCAACCTGACGGCCTTCCTCATGTACATCATGCAGATCCTCATGTCCGTGATGATGGCCACGATCATGTTCGTGATGGTCCCCCGCGCGGCCGTCTCCGCCGGGCGGATCCAGGAGGTCCTGGAGACCCAGCCATCCGTCGAGGATCCGGCCGTCCCGGCGGCCCCCAGCGCGGCCCACGGGTTCGTGGAGTTCCGGGACGTGGAGTTCCGCTACCCCGGTGCGGAGCATCCGGTCCTGCGGGGCATCTCGTTCTCCGCCGGCCCCGGCGAGACGACAGCGATCGTGGGGAGCACCGGGAGCGGCAAGTCGACGCTGATCAACCTGGTCCCGCGCTTCTACGACGTCACCTCGGGCAGTGTCCTGGTGGACGGGGTGGACGTCCGCGAGATGCGCCAGGAAGACCTCTGGCGGAAGGTCGGCGTCGTCCCCCAGCAGGCGTTCCTCTTCAACGGGACGGTCGCGAGCAACGTGCGCTACGGCGATCCCGACGCGACCGACGACGAGATCCTGCACACGCTCGAGGTGGCCCAGGGGCGCGAGTTCGTCATGGAGATGCCGGACGGACTGGCGGCTCCCATCACCCAGGGCGGCTCCAACGTCTCGGGCGGCCAGCGCCAGCGCCTCGCGATCGCGCGGGCCCTCGCCAAGCGGCCCGAGGTCTACATCTTCGACGACAGCTTCTCGGCGCTCGACTTCAAGACCGATTCGATGCTCCGGGCGGCGCTCCGGCAGGAGCTCGACTCGGCGACGGTGATCATCGTGGCCCAGCGCGTGGGGACGATCATGACCGCCGACCGAATCGTGGTCATGGACGACGGGATGGTCGTGGGGATCGGCACCCACGCGGAGCTCATGGAAACGTGCCCCACCTACCGCGAGATCGTCTTCTCGCAGCTGAGCGAGGCGGAGGTCGCATGAGCCAGCGGGCGGGCACGGGCGGGCACTCGGGCACCGGCGCGCCGGCCGGCGCGGACGGACGGCCGCGACCGCCCATGCGACCCGGCGGCTTCGGGGGCGGCCCGCATGGCATGGGCGGGATGATGCCGGCCGAGAAGTCCAGGGACTTCCGCGGCTCCTTCCGACGCCTGCTTGGCGAGCTCCGCCCGGAACGTCGCCAGATCGTCCTCGTGATGCTCCTCGCGATCGTCAGCGTGACCTTCGCCGTGGTCGGGCCGAAGATCCTTGGGAATGCCACGAACATCCTGTTCGAGGGTGTCGTGGGCAAGCAGCTCCCTGCCGGCATCAGCGCGGACCAGGCGGTCGCGGCGCTCCGGGCGCAGGGCCAGGACCGGATGGCGGACATGCTGGCGAGCATGCACGTGACGCCCGGGGTGGGCGTCGACTTCGGCGCGCTGGGGAGCATCCTCCTCGTGCTGATCGGGGTCTACCTGGTGAGCTCCGTCTTCAGCTGGGCGCAGGCGTACATCATGGCCGGCGCCACCCAGCGGACGGTCTACCGAATGCGCCGGCAGGTTGATCAGAAGCTCGCGCGCCTGCCGCTCCACTACTTCGACAGCCACCCGCGGGGCGACATCCTGAGCCGCGTGACGAACGACATCGACAACATCTCGCAGACGCTCCAGCAGAGCCTGACCCAACTCATCACGTCGCTTTTCACGATCATCGGCGTGCTCATCATGATGTTCTGGATCAGCCCGCTCCTGGCCGTCATCGCGCTGCTGACGATCCCGCTCTCGATCGTCGTGACGCTGCTGATCGCGCGTCGTTCGCAGAAGCAGTTCGCCGCCCAGTGGCAGTCGACCGGTGCCCTCAACGGACACGTCGAGGAGATGCACACCGGGCACAACATCGTCAAGGTCTTCGGCCACCGGGATGAGGCGCTGGAGACGTTCGACCGCGAGAACCATCGGCTCTTCCAGGCCAGCTACAAGGCGCAGTTCATCTCCGGGATCATCCAGCCCTCGATGAACTTCATCGCCAACCTGAACTACGTGGCGATCTGCGTGATCGGCGGCGTCCGCGTGGCCAACGGCCAGATGTCGCTCGGCGACGTCCAGGCCTTCATCCAGTACACCCGCCAGTTCACGATGCCCATCGTGCAGGCGGCCAGCATCATGAACGTGCTGCAGTCGGCGGTCGCGTCGGCCGAGCGCGTCTTCGAGCTGCTGGATGAGGCGGAGGAGGCGCCCGACACCACCACCCCTCAGCGCCTTCGCTACGCCGTTGGCCGCGTGGTGCTGGACAACGTCTCGTTCCGCTACGAGCCCGAGACGCCGCTCATCGAGGACCTGGACCTGGTCGTCGCTCCGGGCCAGACGGTCGCGATCGTGGGCCCGACCGGCGCCGGCAAGACGACGCTCGTGAACCTGCTCATGCGCTTCTACGAGATCGACGGCGGCCGGATCACGGTGGATGGGATCGACACCCGCGAGATGACCCGCGACGATCTCCGACGGACGTTCGGGATGGTCCTCCAGGACGCCTGGCTGTTCAAGGGCACGATCCGCGAGAACATTGCCTACGGCAGGGACGACGCCACCGAGGAGGCGATCCTCGACGCGGCCCGGGCGGCCCACGTTGACCATTTCGTGCGAACGCTTGCCGCCGGCTACGACACGATCCTCGACGACGACGCCTCGAACGTCTCGCAGGGCGAGCGGCAGCTCCTCACGATCGCCCGCGCCTTCGTGGTCGATCCGCCGATCCTGATCCTCGACGAGGCCACGAGCTCCGTCGACACGCGAACCGAGGTCCTGATCCAGCGCGCGATGGCGAAGCTCATGAAGGGCCGGACGAGCTTTGTGATCGCCCATCGCCTCTCTACGATCCGCGACGCCGACACCATCCTCGTCATGAACCACGGCCGGATCATCGAACAGGGTACGCACGGGGAGCTGCTGGCACGAAACGGCTTCTACGCCGATCTCTACAACAGCCAGTTCGTCGAGGCGCTCGACACGGCGATCTGACGGCCGGCCGGGCGGGCGGCGTCGCGCGGTCGGCCGTCGGCGGCGGGCGCGGTCCCGCGGGTCGTGCGGTCCCGGCGGCGCGCTATCGTGCCGGCCATGGAACCGGACCCGGACGCCCCGATCCTCGTGCTCGGCCACGGGGCGTCCGGGTCGGCTGCCACCATGGCGCCGTACGTCGCCGCCCTCCGGGCGCGGGGAATCGACGCTCGCGCAATCGACCTCCCGAAGGGACGCGCGGAGCGCGCCGTCCCGCGGTTCGCGGCGCTGCTGGCGGGCGGCCTCGCGGCTGACGAGCAACGCCTCACGGCTGGGCTGCGGCTCGCCGTCGGCGGGCATTCCTTCGGCGGGCGCGTCGCGAGCCTGGCCGCCGCCGATGCGTGCGAGGCGGGGCGGCCGCCGCTTGCGCTCGTCCTGCTCTCCTACCCGCTGCACCCACCCGGGCGCCCGGACGAGTGGGACGCGCGGACCGCGCATTGGCCGCGCCTCACCTGCCCGGTGATCCTGCTTTCCGGGACCTCGGACCCGTTCGCGCGGCCGGCGCTGCTCCAGCGGGCCGTCGCGGAACGGCTCCCAAGTGCGGAGCTCGTTGCGTATCCGCGCCTGGGTCATGGGCTGGCCGGCGTGCTCGACGACGTCCTGGACCGTGTCGCGGCATTCTTGCTCCGCGCCGCTGTGAACTCGCGATCGACGAACGTGTCCGCATCGGGGAGGCCGTGTGGCGCGTCGTGACGCCACAGGTCTGACCGCGTTCGTGCGCGGTTCTTGACCGAATCCCCACGCTCTGCGATCTGGCGCGACCGGCTATGGCGTTGCGACGCCGGTCTCGATGAACTGGCCGGTGTAGTAGTCGAGGATGACGTAGCAGGTCGAGATCTGACCTGTGGAAGTAACGCGCCAGACCCAGTGATCGGGCGGCGGCTGAGAGATCTTGGCGTTCCGGTCGGGATCGAACTGCTGGAACGGGCCAGCCTCTGCCTGGACGATCCCGTTCGTGCCGACGTCGAGCGCGAACCG
>JANXWH010000142.1 GCA_025351245.1 Chloroflexota bacterium
TCCGGAGCCCGGCGGCACTCACGGTGAGTCCCGGGGCGCAACGTCCGGGTCAGGGCGCCCAGGCCACGCTGCCCGGCCCCCGACCGGCCCCCGGTGACCCGCCTGGCCCGAGTGTGCACCGGGTGGGCACTACGACCGCCCGCGATCCGGCAGGCAGCGACTCTGTGTCATGGGATGCACCGGGTGACCGCTGAACGGTTGTTCCAGTCACCCGGTGCACGCCGGAACCGTGCCGTGCGTCCTCGCCGGTCGCAGTGGTCACCGGGTGCACACGCACCGGGCGCCCCCGGCCCGGCCGGGTGCACGTGCTCACCCACGGCCCGGCGGCAGGAGCGTCTACCGGACCGCGCCCAACACCGCCCCGAACTGCCCCAGGATCGAGGCCGTCGCGCCCCACACGATCCGCCCGTCCACCAGGTATGCGCCATAGCGGAGCGGCCGGCCATGGGGATCCGGGTCGATGATCACGGGTGCGACGTCGGGGAGGAACGCTGTCACGGGCGCCTCCAGGATCGCCGCCACTTCCCGGGGATCCGCCACGAAGACGGGACGTCGCGCGGCGATCGCGACGATCGGCTCCACGCGGAAGTTGCTCGGCGGGATCCACAGGGCATCCAGGCGGCCGATCACTTCGACGCCGGCCCACCGGGCATCGAGCCCGACCTCTTCCCAGGCTTCCCGCAGTGCGGTCGCGGCCGCGTCGGCGTCACCCGGGTCGACCTTTCCGCCCGGCAGAGACACCTCGCCCGAGTGGTCACCCTCGTAGTCGACGCGCTCCGTGAGCACGAGCATCGCCTCCCCACGGAGTCCGGGGTAGACGAGGACGAGCGCTGCTGCCGGTCGGGCGCCTGGTGGCGCCGCCGGCCGCTCGACCGGCATGCCACCAGGGAGCCGCTCCGGGCGCAGCCAGGCCGGCGGCGCCGGGAGCGGATGCGGCGCCGCCCGCATGCACGCACGGACCTCGTCGGGCGTCATGGTGGCCATCGTAGTGCCGCGTGCTCCGTGACCGCCCAGCCGGCGTCCCCGTTGGCCTGGGACGCGGGCGGGCGCCGCGGACGGGCGCCGCGGACGGCGTGGGTTCGTTCCGGGCGACATGTGCAGTGCAGGCGCGGCGAGGGTCGGACGGTCAGGCGCCAGGGCCGCGCAGTGCCGGTTCTTCCGGCGGTGGCTGTCGGTCGCCCTCACCCTCGCGGCGCGCGCCCCCGCGCCCTCGCGCCCCATTCTTCCGCCCCCGCGTCCCGTTCTTCCGAGATACGCGCCCAGTTCGTACTACGGACAATCGCGAGCGGCGGCGGTCGCGTCCCGAGGGCTGGGCTGCCCGGGCCGTGCTCACGAGCAGCGCGGCCGGACCCGTGAGGCGCCCGGGAGCGCCGGCGACGACCCGATTCGTCCCGTAGTACGAACCCTGCGCGTAGGTCGGAGAAACCACCTGCGCGTAGGTCGGAGAAACCACAGGCTGCTCAGTTGAGGAGCGGGCCCTCGTCCCCGCCATCCTTCCGCGTCGGCGGCAGGTCCAGGACCGACGGGGCCGGCGCCTGGCCAGACCGCGGGTTCCCGCGCCCGCCGCCGCGCGCATCGCGCCGATCCGAGGCATCCGCGACGACCGTCGCGCCGCTGCTCGTGAAGACGAGCGTGCCCGAGACGGGGTCCGCGTCGACGGTGATCGCATCGCCGGGCTTGAACTCGCCGCGCAGGAGCGCCCGCGCCAGCGGGTTCTCCACCAGCCGCTGGATCGTCCGCTTGAGTGGACGCGCCCCGTACGTCGGGTCCGAGCCCTCGCGGGCGATCACTGCCTCGGCCGCCGGTGACATCGTGATGGCGAGATCGTGCGATGCGAGGCGTCGCTGGAGGTCCCGCAGCAGGAGCTCCACGATGCGTTCGAGGTCCGCCTCCGAGAGGGCATGGAATACGATGATCTCGTCCACCCGGTTGAGGAACTCGGGCCGGAACTCGGTCCGCAGCGCACCCAGCACCTGCCGCTTCATCGCCTCGTAGGCGGAATCGTCGGCGCTCGGGCGCCCCGTGAAGCCCGTGATGAGGGGACTCCCGACGTTGCTGGTCATGATCACGACGGCGTTCTTGAAGTCCACCGTGCGACCCTGGCCGTCCGTCAGGCGCCCGTCGTCCAGGACCTGGAGGAGGACGTTGAAGACATCCGGGTGCGCCTTCTCGATCTCGTCGAGGAGGATCACCTGGTACGGACGCCGGCGCACCGCCTCGGTCAGCTGGCCGCCCTCCTCGTAGCCCACGTAGCCGGGTGGGGCCCCGATCAGGCGCTGGACGGAGAACTTCTCCAGGTACTCGGACATGTCGATCCGGACCATCGCCTGCTCGTCGTCGAAGAGGAACTCCGCGAGCGCGCGGGCCAGCTCTGTCTTGCCGACGCCGGTCGGGCCCAGGAACAGGAACGAACCGATCGGGCGGCGCGGGTCCTGGAGGCCGGCCCGGGCTCGGCGGACCGCGTCGGAGACGGCCTCGATCGCCTCGTCCTGGCCGACCACGCGCTCGTGGAGCCCATCCTCCATGTGGACGAGCTTCGCCATCTCGCCTTCGAGGAGCTTGGTGACCGGGATCCCCGTCCAGGCGGCGACGATCTCGGCGATGTCGTCCGCGTCGACCTCCTCCTTGAGGAGGCGCGGGCCGCCGTCCGTCGACGCGAGCGCGGCCTCCTGGGCCCGGAGGCGTTCCTGGAGCTGGACGAGCGTGCCGTACTTGAGCTCGGCCGCCGTGCCGTAGTCGGCCTCGCGTTCCGCCTGGTCGATCCGGACCGCGAGCCCTTCCAGCTCGGACTTGGTCTTCCGGAGGCCGGCGATCGCCCCCTTCTCGGTCTCCCAGCGCTGCTTCATCGCGCCGGCTTGCTCGGCGATCTCGCCGAGCTCGGTCTCCAGCGCCGCGAGGCGCGCCCTGGAGGCGTCGTCGCGCTCCTTGCGGAGCGCCTCGCGCTCGATCTCCAGCTGGATCCGCCGCCGCTCCAGCTCGTCGAGCTCCACCGGCATGGAGTCGATCTCCATCCGGAGGCGGCTGGCCGCCTCGTCGACCAGGTCGATCGCCTTGTCGGGGAGGAAGCGCCCGGTGATGTAGCGGTTGGAGAGCGTCGCGGCGGCGACTAGCGCCGAGTCCGTGATGCGGACGCCGTGGTGGACCTCGTAGCGCTCGCGCAGGCCGCGCAGGATGCTGATCGTCTCCTCGACCGTGGGCTGGTCAACGACCACGGGCTGGAAGCGCCGCTCCAGCGCCGCGTCCTTCTCGATGTGCTTGCGGTATTCGTCGAGCGTCGTCGCGCCGATCGTATGGAGCTCCCCGCGGGCGAGCATCGGCTTCAGGAGGTTGCTGGCGTCCATCGCGCCCTCGGCCGCCCCCGCGCCGACCACCGTGTGGAGCTCGTCGATGAAGAGGACGATCCGCCCCTCGCTGTCCTTGATCTCTTTGAGGACGGCCTTCAGGCGCTCCTCGAACTCGCCGCGGTACTTCGCCCCGGCGATCAGCGCCCCCAGGTCCAGCGCCACGACGCGCTTCTCCTTGAGGGTCTCGGGCACGTCGCCGCGGACGATCCGCTGGGCCAGCCCCTCTACGATCGCGGTCTTGCCGACCCCGGGCTCTCCGATCAGGACGGGGTTGTTCTTCGTCCGGCGGCTCAGGACCTGGACGACGCGCCGGATCTCCTCGTCGCGCCCGATGACGGGGTCCAGCTTCCCGGCTCGTGCCTCCTGGGTCAGGTCGCGGCCGTACTTCTCGAGTGCCTGGTACGTGCTTTCAGGGGTCGCGGAGGTGACCCGCTGG
>JANXWH010000097.1 GCA_025351245.1 Chloroflexota bacterium
GCGAACACCCCGGCCAGGACGATTAGCCCGAGGAGAACGGATCGGCCGGTGATCGAGAGCCGCGACCAGCGGAACCACCATACGGCCGCGACCGCGATCAGGGTGATCCCGATCACGAGCTCGCCAATCATCACGAGATAGGCAAAGAGCTCGGCGTTGGGGATCACAATCCCATCGAGGAACGATTTGTAGAAGCCGGACAGGTCCTTCGACGTGTCAGTGAGCGTGCCCCCGAGACCCGTCACGAAGTCGCTGCTGATCGCCTTCGCGAGGCCCGAGACGAACCACTCGTAGCCGAGGAAGGCCTGGATCGCGAGAAGGCCCGCCAGGAGCGGGCGAGCGCTGCCCTCGAAGCCGACCTCCGGTTGCCTGCCCTGCATCATTCGGTACCTCTATCCGGTCGTTGATGACCTTGCCGCGGTCGTGGCTGGCTGGTCCCTCCAGCCGCTCCGGCCGACGCTTCTTCCGTTCAGTGTCATCGGCAGGATGAGACTCAGATGAGTCGAACCTGAGGGTCTGCCTTGAAAACCCCTAATCTCGCCGGTAAGGAACGAGGCTCACGATCGTGTGCGGACGGCCGATCAGTGCCCGCTTCAGACGGTTTGTGACTTGGTTGTACAGGAGTTGATCCCACCAGCGCCGCGCGACGTACTCGGGCAGGACGACGATTGTCATCGCCGTGGCATCGATGGTGGTCGCGTCGAGGTATGACACGAACGGCTCGACCAGCGCCCGATACGGCGTTTCGACAATGACGAACGGCACGCCCGGCAGCTGCCGGGCGAAGCTCGCTCGGAGCGCCTCGCCCGCGGGGACGTCATCGGTGACGTGGACCGCGACGACGTTGTCCGACATCGACCGCCCGAAGTTGACCGCCTGGACAACCGCCCGGGTCAGCCCGGGCACGGGCACGACGACCCGCTCCTGACGATGGGGCGCGCCGACGACGGCCTCCGGCCGGACGGCCAGCTCGCGCGCCTGGTTCGCGTACTCCCGACGAATGAACAACATCACCCCGACGAGAATCGGGACCATGACCGCGACGAGTAGCGATTGGGGCGCCTTCGCCGCTGTGACGACGACGGCGACGACGCCCGTGAGGACGGCCCCCAGCCCGTTCACCGCAAGCCGATACCGCCAGCCCCGGCCGCGCGCCGCGAGCCAGTGGCGGACCATGCCGGCCTGGCTGATGGTGAAGCTCACGAAGACTCCGATCGAATAGAGCGGAATGAGTGCGGCAGTGTTGCCGCCGAAGAGGATCACCAGACCCGCCGCGATCGCGCCGAGCAGGAGGATGCCGAGCGTGAAGGCGAGACGATCGCCACGGAACGCAAAATGGCGGGGCATCAGGCCGTCCTGCGCGAGGATCGCGGCGAGACGCGGGAAGGCGTTGAAGCTCGTGTTCGCGGCGAGGAACAGGATGAGCGCCGTCACGAGCTGGAAGACGTAGAAGCCGATCGACCCGGGTCCGTAGACCACTGCCGCGAGCTGCGCGACGACCGTCCGCTGGGTGGGCCCGTCGACCGGCACGATCCCATAGCTGTCGGCCACGAAGGTGATTCCCACGAAGAGCACCGCGAGAAGGATCGCCATCGCGGTCAGCGTCCGGGCGGCGTTGGCTGGTTCCGGCGGCTTGAACGCCTGAACTCCGTTCGCGATCGCCTCGGTGCCGGTCAGCGCGACCGACCCGGCCGCGAACGCGCGCAGGACAAGCAGGATTGTGAGTGGTTCCAGGGCCCGGCCGGCCGTCGCGGCAACGACGGGTGCCGAGCCGACGTCACCCAGGAGGATGATGCGAACGAGTCCCAGGCCGATCATCAGCAGTGCGCTGCCGATGAAGAGGTACGAGGGGATCGCGAAGATGTTGCCGGATTCGCGGACGCCCCTGAGGTTGCCGAGCGTGATCAGGGCGATCGCCACCACGCCGAGGAGGACGCCCTCCGGGGCGAGCCCCGGGACCGCCGACGCGATCTGCTCGACCGCCGACGATGTCGAGACCGCCACGGTCATCACGTAGTCGACGAGCAGCGCGGCCGCGGCGACGAGCGATGCGAGGAGCCCGAAGTTCGCCTTGGCGACGGCGTACGCCCCGCCGCCAGACGGATACGCATAACCGATCTGACGGTAGCTCGTAGCCACGACGGCGAGCAGGACGGCGATCGCGACGGCTATCTCGAGGCTGACGAAGAGCGCGGCCGTCCCCGCGAGAACGAGCACTCGTAGGATCTCTTCGGTCGCGTAGGCGCTCGAGCTGATCGCGTCGGAGCTGAAGATCGCCAGTGCCTTCTTCTTCGACAGGCGCTCCTCGGTCTCGGCTTCGCTGGCGATTGCCGGACCAATGAGGACACGGCGCACCGAAGCCCAGATTCGTGCGCCGCGGGTCCTCGGCTCGCTCGCCTTTGGGCGGGCGCGCAGGACGCCCGGACCCGTGTAGCGGAAGTACGGCGCCGTCGGGCGATCGATCTGCAATCTCCGATCGGCCGGTTTGCGGCCACGACGCAGCACTCAGGAGCACCTCATCCGCGAAGAACGGGATCATGGCACGCGGAAGCGGGTCACGACGACACTGGTGTCGTAGTTACCCGCAGTCTCCGGTTCGCCCGGAGCCCCTGCGGGCCGCAGGGAACTTCGACCGGCGACTCGCCCGCGCCCGCGCCC
>JANXWH010000168.1 GCA_025351245.1 Chloroflexota bacterium
GCACGGCGACGACGGCATTCGGCGCCCCGGACGTGGTCTTCGCGATGGACGCCCGCCCGACCGATGCGACGGACGGGGAGCGCCTTGCCACGCTCGTGCGAGCCGCCTGGGCCTTCCTCGACCGGGTCGCCGCGATCGCGCCCGCCGAGCTCCGGAAAGGACCCCGCGGCGGCGGGCGCGACCGGGACGCGATCGTCGCGCACGTGGTCGCCGCCGAGAGCGCGTACGCGCGGCGAAGCGGCCTGCGGCTCCGCGAACCCGATCCCGGTGACGTCGGGGCCGCCGCCGCCATCCGCGCGGCGATTGTGAACGTCTTGGCACGCCCGACCGATGGCGGAGCGATTCCCGGGGGACGCTGGCCGGCCCGGTATGCGGCTCGCCGGATCGCATGGCACGTCCTGGATCACGCCTGGGAAATCGAGGACCGGGCGGAGCCCGCCTGATCGCGTCGGGCCCAACGAGACCCGCGGGCCCGCGGTGGTTGACGGGGCACGGACAATCGAACAATCCGGGCCTCGTTGGACATCGCCCGCGATCCGGCATGGGGGGCGCGATGATCGATAGCAGCACATTCCCGGCGAGCGTGATCCGGGCGCCGTCGTCCACGGCGGCGTGCACCTGCGAGCACTGGGTCCATTGCGACCATGCGTGTCACGGTCGCCGCTGCGATCCGACCGAGAACACGTGCGACCTTGCGTTCGTGCCAGACGAGGGCGGGCTGACCCGCTGGGGCTGCATTGACTGCACGCCCGGCGAGGGCACCCCGCACTATCTTGGCTGCGAGCTCATCGGCTGGAGCGTGCCGGCCCGGCGAGAAGCCCGGGACTGAGCGGGTACCGTCGCGTCGGGCTCGGCGTCGGGTACCCGGGCGGGGGATCCGCCCCAGGTCGGCGTCGCGCTACGATTGCCGGCATGACGAACCTTGCGACGCCCTACCGGACCCACACCTGCGGCGCGCTCCGCGGGGACGACGCCGGCGCCGAGGCGCGCCTGGCCGGCTGGGTGCACCGCCGCCGCGACCACGGCCAGCTGATCTTCCTCGACGTTCGGGATCGACACGGGATCACCCAAGTCGTGATCGACGCCACCGAGGCGCCCGACGCGCACGCTGCCGCCACGCGCTGCCGCATCGAGTTCGTCGTCACGGTGACCGGGTCCGTCGCGCGGCGACTGCCCGGGATGGAGAACGGGAAGCTTCCCACGGGTGAGATTGAACTCCGTGCGCACGAGCTGACGGTCCTCTCGGAGGCGAAGACGCCACCGTTCTACATCAACGAACCCGACGCCGCGGTCGACGAGTCGGTGCGTCTCCAGTACCGCTACCTCGACATCCGCCGGGAGCCGATGCTGCGCCGCCTCCTCCTTCGGTCGAAGCTCGTGTCGGAGATCCGGCACGTCCACGAGGCCCACGGCTTCGTTGAGATCGAGACGCCGATCCTCATCAAGAGCACCCCTGAGGGCGCACGCGACTTCATCGTCCCATCCCGCCTCCAGCCCGGCACCGTCTACGCCCTCCCGCAGAGCCCGCAGCAGCTCAAGCAGCTCCTCATGGTCGCGGGGATGGACCGCTACTTCCAGATCGCGCGCTGCTTCCGCGACGAAGACCTCCGCGGCGACCGCCAGCCAGAGTTCACCCAGCTCGACCTCGAGATGAGCTTCGTCGCCGAGGAGACGGTGATGGACTTCGTGGAGGCGATGGTGATCGATGTCTCCCGGGCCGTGACGCCCGAGCGTGCGCTCCTGCGGGTGCCGTTCCCGCGCTTCACCTACGCCGAGGCGCTGGAGCGGTTCGGCTCGGACAAGCCCGACCTCCGCTTCGGGATGGAGCTCGTGGACCTCGCGCCGGCGCTCGTCGACGCGGCCGGCACGCCGGCCTCCGGGTTCCGCGTCTTCGACGATGCGCTGGCGAGCGGCGGACGGGTCAAGGGGATCGCGGTTCCCGGCCTGGGGGACGCAAGCCGTGCCCGCATCGACGAGCTGACCGAGACGGCGAAGCGTTTCGGCGCGCGGGGGCTCGTCACGCTGGCCGTGACCGCCGACGGGATCCACGGGCCGACCGTGAAATTCCTCGGTGACGAGCGCGCATCGGCGCTCGCGCTGCGCTGTGGCGCGGTGGAGGGCGACCTGGTCCTGGTCGTGGCGGACCGGCCGCACGTCGTCGCCGACGTCCTGGGCCGCCTGCGGGCCGAGCTCGGGACGAGGCTGGGCCTTGCCGACCCGGCGGTCCTCGCCTACTGCTGGGTCAACCGGTTCCCGATGTACGAGTGGGACGCCGAGCGGAACGGCTGGCACGCGACCCACAACCCGTTCTCGGGCGTGGTCGCGGAGGACGAGCCGCTCCTCGTCACCGCGTCCGGCGACCCCGAGCGCCCGTCGCAGGACGACCCGGCGGGTCGCGCCCGGGCGATGCAGTACGACCTGGCGCTCAATGGCTGGGAGCTGGGCGGCGGATCCGTCCGGATTCACCAGCGGGCGCTGCTGGAGCGGTCATTCGCGCTCCAGGGCCACACGTTCGCCTCGATGCGCGAGAAGTTCGGCGGGATGCTGGAAGCGTTCGAGTACGGCGCTCCACCCCACGGCGGCATCGCGATCGGGATCGATCGCTGGGCAGCGCTCCTGGCCGACCAGCTGACGATCCGCGAGGTGATGGCGTTCCCCAAGACCTCTTCCGGGACGGACCTCATGCTCGACGCGCCGTCGGCACCGGACCCGGGCCAGTACGCGGAGTTGGGGCTTCGGTTCGTGGAGGTTCCGGCGAAGGCCTGAGGGCCGCGCTTGTGCACCGCGGGACAATGAACGCGGGACAGGCGTCGCAGGAGGGCCGCAATGGGCACGCAGTTCGTCGTCCAACTCGTGAACCGGCCGGGCGCGCTGGCGACCTTCGCGCGGGCGCTGGCCGAGCGGGGTGTCGGCATCCGCGAGATCTCCGGCGGCGGGGCCGGCGAGCACGGCTATGCCGTGGTGACCACGGACGACGACGGCGCCACGCGGGCGGTGCTGCGCTCGTTCGGGTACCCCTTCGTCGAGGGCGAGGCACTCGTCGTGGAGATCGATGACAAGCCGGGCGGCTTCGCCGCCACCACGGAGAAGCTCGCCGC
>JANXWH010000150.1 GCA_025351245.1 Chloroflexota bacterium
CCTTGGCATGTCGTTCACCCCGCAGGAACGCGTGGGAGAGCCGCGGCTCATCCCGCTCCTCCTGGAGCTGCTCGCGCGCGGCCGGGCCGACCGTATCCTCCTCTCGCAGGATGTCTGCCACAACCAGCAGCTCCGGCACTATGGGGGGAACGGCTACACGTACCTCCAGGAGACGTTCCTGCCGCGGCTCCGCGGAGCCGGGGTGGGGGAGGCGGAGATCCGCCAGATCACCGTGGAGAACCCGCGCCGGCTCCTCACGATCGGCTGATCAGCCCTCCAGCACGGTGCGCGAATGGCGCCGCCGAGCGGGACGTCGGTCACGTGCCCTGAGCCGCCCGTCGAGTTTGCGAATGTTCCTTTCTGGGCCGAGGCGACCGCCGAGACGGTTGACTACAGTCGCTTCTTCGTGCGCAACCTCTCAAGAGCCAGGTACACGAGATCGAGGTACTCCCCACGGATCGCCGGCGTGAACGACACGCGTTCCTTGTTCCGCGGAGTGAGTCCGGCGTCAAGGAGTCGCCCGTAGAGCGCCCATGAGTCATCGGGTGAACGGAGGCCACGGATCGCGATGACCATGCAGACGTGGATTGTCTGGTAGCAGGCCAGGTGGCGGCCGGCTGCGGCGCGGGCGCCCTTGCCATCTTCCATCACGATCGGGAAGCCGCCTCTGGCCTGCGACGCGACCACGGTCTCGAACTCGCCCAGGTCCTTCGTTTCCTTGAGGAGCAGGTCCTCGGGACGATTCGCGCCGATTCCCAGCCGGAGCTGCTCGACATCAAGGATCTGCGCGTCGTCGACAAGCTCCTCGATCCCGGCCCAGCGTGGGTCGTCGAGGAGTGGCCCGAGGTCACCGCCGAGCTTCGCGACCGGTCCGCGGGCCTTCGTCAGCTCGAGCTCGACGCCGGTTGTGATGAGCGCTCTCGGGAACGCGCTCCGCAGCACGGCACATTCGTTGATGACCCCGAAGTACCGCGGCACGGTGGTGTCGAAGAAGACGGTGGCCTTCAGTAGCCGGCCGATCGGCGGCTGGTCGTTCACGGATCAGTCGAGGGACTCTGGCAGGTCGTCGAGCAGGGCTGGACCGAGCGGGTCGGGGGACGGTGCTACAGGCGGAAGCGACTCGACCTCCACCTCGAGCATCGCGCCACCGCGCTCTGGCGAGAGTTGGCCGAGCTCGACGAGACGCAGCACTCGGTCGCGGAACCGCCCGGGCAACGACGCCGCGCCTGGCTCCGCGTCGGGCCGGGGTCGCAGACCGTTCGCCGAGAGGATCGACGCGTAGGTCCATCCCCCGGCCAGGAACGAGGCGAGTTCCGGTTCGCTGATGAGCCCGAAACGCTTCAGGGCAATCCCGGCGGCCGACGGGCTTACCCAGTACTCGTCACACGTCCTCGCGATCATCGACACAACGTCATGCTCGAGACCGGCAAGGAGACGTCGCACCCCGGTCGGATCAACCAGGAAGGCCTCGGCGAAGCGGTTCGCCTCCCAGTCGTCCGGGGCGTCGATCACGGACTCGACGAAGGTCGTCGTGCCATGGAGCCGGTGGTGTCCGAGCTCGTGGGCCGCGGTGAACCGCTGGCGCACGGAGACCGCCTGCGAGTTCACGAAGATGTAGCCTCCGAGTTCCGTCGGGCGGTACATGCCCTCGAGCGACCCGTCCACGACAGGAAACCGGACTACCTCGATGCCGAGTTGGTCCGCGACGATGAACGGGTCAACGAGTCCGTGCCCGAGGTCGAGCTCGTGGCGGATTGCCTCGGCCGCGTGTTGTTGTGGCGAGAGCTCAGGCTCCACGTTCGACCGCTCGCTCGAGCCCGCGTGTCAGCAGCGAGTCCTCGACGTAGCGGTTGAACCGTGCGATCGCCGCCTCGGCCATCGGCGTTGCGACGTTTCCGGGGCGCATCACGACCGGCGCGGTTGGCCTCAGTAGATCTTGAACCGGCGTCTGGAACGCCTGCGAGATCAGCACAAGCTCTGTGCTGTTCACCTTCCGCACGCCGGTCTCGATCTTCCCGATCTTGTCGCGGTCGATCCCAGTGGCATCGGCGAGCTGCTGCTGCGTCCACTCGCGTCGATCTCGCTCTTGGCGGATCTTGTCCGCAAGGTTGTGCATTATGCGGGGCCCCTTTCTCTGCGCGATAATCGCACAAGACCTCGGCTTCGTCAACTCTCGCGCGGCAGGCGGCGTCCAACCTCTGACGATCGGCTGATCAGCTCTCCAGCGTCGCGTCGACGGAGAGCGCCACGTTGCCGTGCATCATCGCGGAGATCGGGCAGCCGTCCCGCGCCGCCTCGGCGAGCGTGGTGAACGTCGCCGCGTCGATCCCGGGGACCACGCCGCGCACCGTCAGCGCGGACGAGACAACCTTCCAGCCGGCCTCGACTCTGTCGAACGTGACCGTCGCGCCCACCGTCAGCGAGGTCGGCGGGGTCCTGTTACGGGTGAGCCTGCCCGAGAAAGACATCGCGTAGCATGAAGCGTGAGCCGCGGCCACGAGCTCCTCGGGGCTCGTCCGTCCGTCCGCCGCCTCCGTCCGCGAGGCCCAGGTGACCGACAGCCGGCTGATCGACCCGCTCGTCACGCTGTCGATCATCCCGCTTCCCTCGGCGAGGGAGCCGGTCCAGGTGGCTTCGGCGCGTCGAACTGCGGCCATGGGATCCTCCGGGCGGTGGGGCTGAGCCTGTCGAGACGTGATCCTCCCACGGACGACGCTCCAGCGCCTGAAGGCGACGCTCCAGCGCCTGATCCTCAACCGGCCCGGGCGACCGCGCCCGCGAGCGTCCGGCTGGACCGATCCCTCGGGAACGTGACGCGCGTCGCGCGACCGAAGGCGCGGTAGGCAGCCAGCGCCGAAGCGAATGCCGGTACGAACCCCTTTGCCTCGAGCGGATCGAAGCCCGGTTCCCACCAGGCGCCCAGCACTCGGACCGCCCGCGCCGGGCGATCGAAGCGCGGCTCGATCCGGCCAACCAGCCGGTCGCCGAACAGGATCGGCAGGACGTAATAGCCCCAGCGCCGCTTTGCCTGCGGGACGTACACCTCCCACACGTAGTCGAAGCCGAACAACCCGCGCAGGAGGTCGCGATCCCAGCAGAACGGGTCGAGCGGAGCAAGAAGGCTGACCGCGGCGGCCGTTCCGCCCGGCGACTCGCCGGCAGCGACCTCCGCGACGGCCCGCCCCAGCCACGGCAGGTCGGACGCGACGACGAGGCGCGCGCCGCGCAGCCCCTCCACGGCGACCGGAATGAGCGTCCCCTCCGCCACCAGCTCCGCGCGCAGCTCCGTTCGCGTCGGGTGGCCGGGCTGCTCCGGGTCGGGCGCCGCGCGGCCGGTCCCTATCCAGAGCTCGGACTGGCCGCCGGCGCCCAGCAGCCCGTTCGCCCGGTACCGCGAGAGCAGCCGGTGTTTGGCCTGCTCTCGGACGGTTCGGCGCTCGGCGAGGAGGTCCACGGGGAAGAGGCGCTCGGCCAGGTCGTAGATGCGGCGGTTGCCGTCGCGTCGCGCAATCCCCAGGATGCCGGCCTCCGCGAGCGCCTCCAGAATCGCACGGACCTGGTTCGTGGGGCGCCAGTACCAGTCGATCGAGGCGCGCGGCCCCACGTCCGTGGAGGAGAGACGACCGTCCCGGCGGATGCGGTCCAGAAGCTCCTCCACGAGCGGCGCGTGCTCGTCGAACGCGCCGCCATCGTGCCTGGCGCGGGCACGATCCCAGGTCAGGCGGTAGAGCGGCAGCTCTGCGGTGGGCAGGATGCTGAGGCCCTTGTTGTACGCCTCGAACAGGAGCCGCCGTTCGTACAGGAGCGCGTCCGTCATCTCGCGGCGGTAGCCGGCAATGCGAGCCTGGAGGACAAGATCGTGATTGCGGCCGGCGATCTGGAGCGGGTCGAACTGGAGCGACCCAAGGCGCTCGAGCACCCCCAGGACGCTCTGCTCGCCCGGCGGCAATGCCCGCGGCGGCGCCAGCAGGTGGCGAAGGACAAGGAACCGACGGGCAACCGCGGCCGAGACCATCAGCGGCGCTGGAGCGGCGGACTCGGCCGGGGTGGAGGCAGGGATCGGCGTCACCGGCGGATGGTAGTTGGTCGCGACCGGCCGCGGCACGGGGCCTCGCGCCCGGGCGCTGCACGGGGCCTCGCTCCCGGCCGCGGCACCGGGCCAATCCATTTCCTTCGCACCTCCGATATAGTTTGCGTCAGGCCAACGATCACGGAGGAATCGCCGGACCATGCCGCCAGATGAGGCAGGCCGCGTCGCGCGCATCGATCGCGTCGTGGCGTCCTATGAGTTGCTGATGCATCGCATTGCGTCCTCGCATGCCCCCGACCTGATGGAGGTGGCGGTGACCATGTCCCAGGCCAAGGTCCTGTACCTGATCGCCGCCTCGGAGAGGATGCGGATGTCGGAGCTCGCCGTTCGCCTGGGCGTGTCAATCTCGACCACCAGCGGTCTCGTCGACCGCCTCGTGGACCACGGGCTCCTGGCTCGCCACGACGACCCCGCCGACCGGCGACAGGTGGTCGTGACCATCACGCCGACCGGCAACGCCGACCTGGAGCGCTTCCGCGAGCTCAACGCCGCCCAGATGCGGCGGCTTCTCGCGCGGCTTGGGGATTCGGAGCTCGATGTCGTGGAGCGCGCGACGGTCCTGCTTGCCGCGGCCGCGGGCGAGGCGTTCCCCACGGCCGTCACCCATGCAGATGTTCGTTCCGCCGTTCGTTCCGCCCCAGGTGCCGCCGTCACGGGAGACCATTCGTGAGTCGACTCACCGAGCTGGCCGTCAGCAAGCGGAGCGTTGCGCTCCTGCTGGCCGTCGCGTTGTTCATCGCCGGCATCTCGGCGTGGGGGAGCCTGAAGCAGGAGCTGCTCCCGGACATCGAGCTGCCGATCATCACGGTGGTCGCGGCAGACCCCGGCGCCGGAGCTTCCGACGTCGCCGACCAGGTCGCCAAGCCGATCGAGCGGGCGATCTCCGGAATCCCGCGCCTCGAGCGCGTCCAATCGACCTCGGCCAACTCGATCGCCCTCGTCGTTGCCCAGTTCTCGTACGGCACGAACGTCAAGGACACGAAGGCGGCGATCGCCCAGAACGTCGCGGCGCTGAAGCTGCCGCAGAACGTCACGCCGCAGGTCAGCTCGCTGGACATCAACGCCTCGCCGGTCATCATCGCCTCGATCTCCGGCACGGGGGCGGACGGCCAGACGGCCGCCGCGAAGGTCGCCGCGGCGGAGGTCGTGCCCGACCTTCAGGGCCTCGACGGGGTCGCGTCGGTCGACATCGCCGGCGGCCTGACCTCCCGCCTGATCGTGACGCTGGACCCGGTGAAGATGGCCGCCACTGGCGTCTCGATCGACCAGGTCCAGGGCGTCCTGGCAGCGAACAACCTGACTCTTCCAGCCGGCCAGCTCTCGACGGGCATCAACCGGATCCCGGTCTCCACGTCGGGCTCGTTCACCACCATCGACCAGGTTCGTGGCCTGGCCGTGGCCGTGAAGGCGGTGAGTCCCGGTGCGGGGTCAGGCAGCGCGGCGGCCGGCGGCGGGAGCATCCCGGCCTTGACGTCAGGCGGGTTCACGACGGTCGACGGGATCCTTCGCCTGGTCGCGGCGGCGAAGGCGGCAAATCTGGGCGCCGCGTCGGCCACCCCCGCCCCGTCGATCCGGATCCACATCTCCGACATTGGCAGCGTCGCCGTTGCCCAGGTGGCGACGACCGGCTATGCCCGCACGGACGGCGAGGCGTCGCTCACGATCACGGTGAGCAAGAACGCGAACGCCAACACCGTGGAGGTCGCGGACGCCGTCCAGGCGAAGCTGGCCGAGATCGGCGCGCGGCACCCGGAACTCAAGGTCATCACGGTCTCCGACCTCTCGACCTTCATCAAGGAGTCGCGGGACGGCCTGCTTCGCGAGGGCGGCCTGGGCGCCCTGTTCGCGGTGCTCACGATCTTCCTGTTCCTGTTCAGCCTCCGCTCGACGCTGGTCGCCGCCGTCAGCATCCCGCTTTCCGTGCTGACCGCGCTCGTGGTCATGCAGGTGACCGGGATCACGTTGAACATCATGACCCTGGGCGGCCTTGCGGTCGCCGTCGGGCGGGTGGTCGACGACGCGATCGTCGTCCTGGAGAACATCTACCGACACCGAGCGATGGGCGAGGACCGGCTGACGGCCGCGCTCAGCGGCCCACGCGAAGTGGCCGGTGCGATCACGAGCTCCACGCTCACCACCGTGGCGGTCTTCCTGCCGATCGGGTTCGTCGGCGGCATCGTCAGCGAGTTCTTCCTGCCCTTCGCGCTCACCGTGACGTTCGCCC
>JANXWH010000183.1 GCA_025351245.1 Chloroflexota bacterium
GTCTGGTTCAGCCGTGCAGGCTCTCTCCCGGCGCCCAGCCGTGGAGGGCCACCTGCCCCAGCCCGCGCGCGTCGAGCTCCGTCCGCAACTCGTCCGGCGTCCCGGCGAGGATCGGGAAGGTGCCCCAGTGGATTGGCGCCACCGCATCCACCCCCAGCAGCTCCACGGCGAGCGCCGCCTCGCGCGGCCCCATCGTGAAGTGCCCGCCGATGGGCAGGAGCGCCAGGTTCGGCCGGTAGAGCTCGCCGATGAAGCGCATCTCCGCGAAGACGTTCGTGTCGCCGGCGTGGTAGATCGTGTAGCCGTTCTCCAGGCGGACGACGAACCCCGCGGGCTCGCCAAGGTAGAGGGTCGTCTCCGCGCCGGGGTTCCAGTCGCCCGCCGAGTGGTCGGCGCCGACCATCGTGACCCCGATGTCACCGAAGGCGAACGTGCCGCCCTTGTTCATCCCGATGACCGCGTCCGCGCCGCCGGGGAGCCGCCGGGCTAGCCAGAGGCTCAGCTCGTGGATCGCCGGCCAGGTCGGCCGCAGCCGGCTCGCGAGCGCCAGCGCGTCGCCGAAGTGGTCGGAATGGCCGTGGGTCACCAGCAGGAGGTCGCACGCCGTGACGGCGGACGCCGCCTTCGGGCTCTTCGGGTTGCCGAACCAGGGGTCGATGAGGATGGTCTTCCCGCCCGGGGTCTTGACCTCGACGCAGGCGTGTCCGTACCAGGTGATCGTCGTGGCTGCGTCGAGGCCCATCTTTTCGCTCCCGGTCAGGGGTCCGCGGCGCGCCCCGGCCGGCCCGGGATCGGAGGCCGCTGGGGGAGTGTGCGCGCGGCCGCCGGGCCGGGCAAGGGGGGTTCTGCTGTCCGGACCCGCGTTCGCGCCCGAGATGCGTTCGCGCCCGACCCCAGCCGCAGGCCGACTACACTCCTCCCGATGCCCGCCGAGCAGATCGCCCGGAACCTTGCCTTCGTGAACTGGACCGTGCTGGCCAGCCTCGCGGTGGGGGCCTTCGGGGTGGTCGTCCTGCTGCGCCTGCGAACCGATGCCACGAAGGGATACCTGGGCTTCACCGCGCTCTGCGCGGCGGCGTTCGGCGGGCTGGCCTGGCTCTCCGACGGAGCGCTCCCGGTGATCACCGGAGCGGGCTCACCGATCACCATCGACGCGACGTGGGACCTCCCCCGGCGGGCGCTGCTGGCGCTCCTCGCGCTCGGCTCGTTGGCGTACGCGATCGCGCTCTTCCGGGGCGCGCGTGCCCCCTTCCTGGGGATCGGGGCGCTGGCGGCCGGGATCGGGGCGCTGGCGGCCGGGGCGCTCACCTGGGGCGGCGGGGCGATCGGTGCCGTTCCCCTCGCCGTCCAGCTGGTTGCCCTGGCGGGGGCGACCGGTGGGGCGTTCGCCGGGATGATCCTGGGTCATTGGTACCTGGTCACGCCGAAGCTCTCCACCGGGCCCGCGCTCGCGCTCACCCGGGGATTGCTGTGGATCGTCGCGCTCCAGGTCACGCTGTTCGCGGCGTGGGTCGGCTTCGGGGCCGGGCAGAACCTGGCGCCGTTCGCGCCGCTCACCGGTCCGTGGGCGCTCTTCGTCTGGCTGCGCCTGCTCATCGGCCTGGTCTTCCCGCTGGTGGTGACGTGGGCGGCAGGGCAGACGGTCAAGACGCGATCCATGGAATCCGCGACCGGCCTCCTCTACATCGACGTCGGGGCGATCGCGGCGGGGACCATTCTCGCCGCCGGCCTCTACTTCGGCGCTGGCCTGCTGGTCTGAGCATGGAGGCTCGCCACCCATGAGTACTCGCGACGGGTACGTCCCAACTGTCGTCGACCGGGCCTGGGTCGAGGCCACGGCCGCTCCCGTCCATCCCGTCCTCGCGACGATCGAGGCGGCAGCCGGCCCGGACGGCATCCCGATCCTGGACCGTGAGGCCGGGCGGGTCCTCACCGCGCTCGCCGCCGGGCGCCGGCGCATCGTGGAGGTCGGCACGGCGTATGGGTATTCCACCCTCTGCCTGGCGCTCGGCCAGCCGGCCGACGGGACGATCGTCACGATCGACCCGGATCGCTCCAGGACCGAGCGTGCCCGCGGCTGGTGGCGGCAGGCCGGGATCCCGGATGCCCGGATCGTCGTCGTCAACCGCCCTGCGCTGGACGCGTTCGCGGCCGCCACGGCCGAACCGGCCCTGGCGGGTCCCTTCGACCTCGCGTTCGTCGATGCGCTCAAGCACGAGTACGGGGCCTACCTGGAGGCGATCGTCCCGCGGCTTGTCCCCGGAGCGCTCGTCATCGCCGACAATGTCCTGTGGGCCGGCCGCGTCTCGGGCGAGCGGCCCTACAGCAAGGGGGACGGCACCGATGAGCTCCGCGCCTTCAACGCGGCCGTCATGCGGGACCCGCGCTTCACGGCCACCATCCTGCCCGTCGGCGATGGACTGCTCCTCGCGGGCTTCCGCGGCTGAACCGGAGGACCGAGCGACGATGACGAGCCCGGCACCATGACCGCCGCCGACCGACCCATGCGCATCCGGGTCCGGCTGTTCGCCCGCCAGCGCGAGCTGGCCGGCGCGCGCGAGGTGGCGCTGGAGCTCACCGTCGGGGCGACGATCGAGGATGCCTGGAGCGCACTCGCGGCCCAGGTCCCGGCGATCGCGTCGGGGCGGCCGTTCGTGCGGTTCGCGCGGAACGGCGATTACGCGGATGCCGACACACTGCTCGCGGACGGCGACGACGTCGCCTGCATCCCGCCGATCAGCGGGGGGGCGGGGGAGGCGGACCCGGCCGGCGACGATCCCGTGATCCGCCGCTTCGAGCTCCGCGCGGACCCGTTCCCGGCCACGCTCGCCCGCGAGCTCACCGATGCCGTCGCGACGCCCGCCGACGGCGCGGTGGTTGTCTTCGAGGGCCGCACGCGATCGACGCCGGGCACACCGGCCCCGGGCGAGGAGGCGGAGGCGGCCCGGCACGCGGGCCATGCCGTGGAGTCGCTCCAGTACGAGGCCCTGGAGCCGCTGGTCCGGCGAGTCTGGGAGACGATCGCGGACGACGTTGCCGCCCGCTTCGGGGTCCGCCGGCTGGCGATCGCGCACCGGACCGGGGACGTGCCGCTGGGCGAGGCGAGCGTCATCATCGTGGCCGCCGCGCCGCACCGTGACGCCGCCTTTGCCGCCGCGCGTCACGCGATGGACGAGACGAAGGCGCGCGCGCCGATCTGGAAGGCCGAACGGTTCGCCGACGGGCACGTCTGGATCGGTGAGCCGGCACGCACGGATAGCCCGAAGGAGCGACACGGATGAACGTCCACATCTCCGTGGACGTGGGCGTCCACCTCCCGGGGCTCGTCGAATGACCGATCCGCTGGCGTCGTCGCTCGACCGAGTCCTCCGCCTCGCCGACGACCTGGCGGGTGCCTGGGGCGCCCGCGCGCGCGCCTCCACGACGTTGGCCCGGGAGCGGGCGATCCTCCGCCTCTTCGGTGTCTCCGGCCTCGACCAGGCCGGGGTGCCGCTCGCGTCGGCGGTCGTGGAGCGCGCGATGGGGGACGACCCGGCCCGCCTTGGCGGCGGGATCGCGCTCCCGTTCGCAATCGCGCTGCTGGAATACGACATCAAACCGCAGCAACTCGCGCTCGACGTGACGAGCGGCGCGATCGACCTCGCGTTCGAGGCGCAGCTGCTCCGCGACCCTGGACGACGGGCTGCTGCCGAGGCGGAGGCACGCCGCCTGGCGGCGCTCGCGGTGGAACGGATTGACGCGAACCGCACGGCCCGCCGCGAGACGCTGGACGTCCTGGGGGATGCGCCTCGGCCGTGGATCGGCGCCGCACTGGCCGCACCCAGCCTGGACGCTGCACCGGACGAGGCGGCGGAGCTCGTGGCGGCCGGGGCCGACCTCCTCCGCGTTCGCGTCCCGGCGATCCGCGAGCTCGTACTGCGGCTTCACGACCGGGGGATCGAGCCGCACGGCTGGCGGCCGCGCCAGCACGGTGGCCATCCCGCGGGCGAGGATCCGGCCGAGGTCCCGACGGGCAGCCAGCGCGCGCTCGCCGCGCTCCGGGCACGAATCGACGAGGCGGCCGCGGAGGCCGGACGGTACGTTCGGCTCTCGAGCGCGGCATCGGCGCTGGCCGCGCCCGAGCAGGCCCTCGTGGCCGCGCTCGAGCGGGTCGACGTCGTGGAGGCGGACCCGATCGCCGAGATCGTCGCCGATGGCGTGGACCCGGACCGGGCGCTCGCCGACCACGCGTTCGGACATCGGCTTCTTCGCCGGGCCGGCGCCCGCGTGATGGTGGGTCCGGGGCCGCTGATCGTGGCCCCGGACCTCGCCCGGGGCGTGCCGCCGGATGCGGGGACGCGGGCGGGCCGTGCCTTCGCGATGCAGGCGCTCGCGATCGCATTCGCGCTCGGCGACGGGATCTCAGGGCCGCAGCTCATCGCTGGTGCGCTGGCGCCCTGGCTGGCCGAGGAGCGCGACCCGGCGACGCAGGCGCTGGCGACGGTTGCGCTCCAGCGGGCGGCCTGGCCGGAGCTCTGGCTTGCGTTCGAGGAGCCGGCCGCGTCCGGTCGGACCGCGGCTCGCTGGCCGGTCCTCCTTGCCATCGGGCTCGCGATCGCCGGCCCATCGGCGGTCGTCGTGCGGAATGCGCCCGCGGGCGAGCTCGCCTCCGTCGTCGAGGCGACGCGGGCCACGGCCGCACTGGCGGCCGAGCTTGCGGCGAGCCAGGCCGAGGCCTTGGCCCGTCCCGCGGTGGCGGCCCACGCGGCTGCGCTCCTCGCGGCCGCGGCGAAGACGCTCGAGCGGCTCGGCGACATGGGCTGGAGCTCCGTGCTGGGCGTGCCGCTTGGCGGGGCCGGGCGGACCCGGCTCGGCGCGGATGCCGTGACGGAGAGGACCGAGGCGTTCGATCCGCTCGCGGCGGCCCTCGGCGGGGGCTGATCCCCGGGGGCGAACGCAGGTGTGCCGCGGGCCCCCGGGGGATCGCACGTCAGGCGCCGGTCGGTCCCGCCTTTCGGGCGGCCTCGACCGCGCCGAGCGCGTCGCGGAGGCGGTCGATCCACTCGCCCTCGTGCTCGCCGACCAGCTTGACGCACCAGGCGAGGGCGTCGCTCCGGCTGCGGGCCACGCCGGCCTCGACAAGCGTGTCGAGCACGATCCGCTCCGGCTGGCGGAGGCGGGTCATGGCCGGGATCCCGGCCGTCGTGAAGAGAGTGCGCTCATCGCCGAGCCGGACGCCCCAGGAGACGATCTTGCGGAAGCGATGCTGGGCATCCTCCGCGATCGCCATCCGGGTGTCGCGGGTCTCCTCGCGGAAACGCTCGATCCGGGAGGCGCGGGCTGCGGCGCGTGCCGCGTCACTGGCGTCGGCGGGCAGCTCGACATCGGCGACCGTGCCGACCACGAGGATCTCCTCGCGGTCGACGGTGATCTCCGGGGCGCCGACGAACCAGCCGTCGGTGAGGCGGCCGGCGAACCAGCCCGTGATCTCGTCGTGGGTTGCGGTGGCGTGGGACATCGGGGGGACGCTCCTGCGTATGGCGGACGGCCCAGTTGGGCTTGATTGCAAGATTACACCATTACTGTGTCAGGGTGAAAGCATCGTCGCGGGCCGCGCTTGCGGCGCCGCCTCGGCTTGACGGTCGGTACAGTACGGTGATGGCCGTCTCGCCCCGTGCCTTCGTCCTGCGCCACACGCACCTCCGTCCGGTGCCAGGTCTCGAGGGGGTCCGGCTCCACCTTGCCGACGAGGTCCTGCATCTGTGGTATGCGGTCCAGATCGAGACAGACGATCCGGACGCGGCCCTCCCGTACTGGGCGTTCGCGTGGGGTGGGGGGCTCGCGATCGGCCGGTACCTGCGCGAGCACCCGGAGGCCGTGGCGGGTCGGCGGGTGTTCGACGTGGCATCCGGCTCTGGGCTGTGCGCGATCGCGTCGATGCACGCCGGCGCGGCTGAGGCGACCGGCGCCGATATCGATGCCTTCGCCGCCGCAGCGATCCGGCTCAACGCGCGCGCCAATCGCCGCCGGGTGACGGTCGTGTGTCGCGACGTGCTGGAGGAGGAGCCGCCCGACGTCGACGTCATCCTGGCCGGCGACTGCTGGTACGAGGCCCGTCTCGCCGGACGCGTCCTGCCGTGGCTGCACCGGGCTCGGGACCGCGGGATCGATGTCCTGGTCGGTGACCCCGGTCGCCGCTACCTGCCCACCGAAGAGCTGGTCGAGCTCGCCTCGTACGACGTCCGCACGACGACCGAGCTCGAGGACCTCGAGCGCAAGCAGGGCCGGATCTATTCGTTGCGGCCGGCCGGCGAGAACACGTAGAGTCGCATAAGGCGGTGAGACGAATCGTGCGCACGATCCTGCTCTGGATGGCCCGCAATCCATGGCTGCGCGAGCACCTGCCCCGGCTCGGGTTCGTGCGTCGGGCCGTCCGCCGGTTCATGCCCGGTGAGGACGCGGAGTCCGCCTTCGGCGCGGCCGACGGACTGGCCGCGAGCGGGCAGGGGATTCTCTTCACGCGGCTCGGCTAGAACCTGGCGGCGCTCGCAGAAGCGGACGAGGTCGCGGCGCACTACCGCGCGCTGCTCGACCGCGAGGCGTCCCTGCCGCGGCGGCCGGAGCTTTCCGTGAAGCCGACGCAGCTGGGGCTCGACATCGACGCTGAGGCTTGCTTCCTGCACCTCGACGGGCTGGCCGGTCTGGCGGGCGCCGCCGGCACCTGGCTCTGGCTCGACATGGAGGGCTCGACGTACGTCGATTCGACGCTCGATCTGTACGGGCGCCTCCGCGCGGCGCATCCGAATGTCGGGATCTGCCTCCAGGCCTACCTGAAGCGAACGCCGAAGGACCTGCGGCGCCTCCTGCCGCTGGAGCCGGCCGTCCGGCTCGTGAAGGGCGCCTACGACGAGCCGGCCACGATCGCGTACCGCCGCCGGCCGGAGGTGGACGCGGCGTACAAGGCCCTCGCGCTCGTGCTGGCCGAGGCCGCCAGGGATGGGCGCGCGCGCTGCGCGCTCGGCACGCACGACACTGGCCTCATCGAGCGGATCGCGACCTTCGCCGAATCGGCGGACGTGTCGCGCGGGTCGCTGGAGGTCCACATGCTGTACGGGATCCGCTCCCGCGAGCTGGCCCGGCTCCAGGCGGCAGGCTTCCCGGCATTCACGCTCATCGCGTACGGGGCCTTCTGGTACCCGTGGTACATGCGCCGGCTTGCCGAGCGACCGGCGAACGTGCTCTTCGCGCTCCGCCAGCTGTTTCCGTAGCGGGGCGGCACCCGCGGGCGGGCTGGCGGCGAGCCGTGCGACCGTGGTCTGGCCGCCGGGCTGCGCGGGAGGGCTGAACCTCCCGCGAACCTGCGGGATTGCACGTCATCTCAACACCCCCGTCCGCCGGCGCAGGTCGGCGGGGTGCCCGCCGGTCGGCTGCCCTTCCCGGCAGGCTCCGCGGTCGCCGGACCGGTGGCTTCCGTGTTCGCGGCGGCCGCTGCGCCCCGGTCCGGTGGCCGCCAGATCGTCGGACGTGGTGATTCCGGGACACTGCCGGCTCAAGGCTATTGACTTCACGTGCGAATCCGCGCCGACGGAACGGTGGCGGCCGGCTGCGCGTGGTGGTCGCCGATCATCGGCTTCGGCGACCTGAAGCGCTCCTGAAGACGCTCAGGCTCCCGCAGGCAGGACCCAGCCGGCCGGGAGGCCTACTGGTGCCGGCCGGGAGCCCTAATGGACGCGCGACTCCAGGCCCGTCCAGAACGGCTCGCGCAGCTCTGTCTTGAGGATCTTGCCGGTCCCACCCTTTGGCAGGGTGTCGCGGAAATGGATCTCCCGCGGCACCTTGAAGCGCGCCAGCCGCTCGCGGCAGAACAGCTTCAGCTCCTTCGCGCTCACCTCGAGCCCCGGCTTGAGGACGACGAGCGCGACGGGCGCTTCCCCGAATGTCCCGTCCGGCGCGGCCACGACCGCGCATTCCAGGACCGCCGGATGGGCTGCCAGCGCGTTCTCCACCTCGACGGATGAGATGTTCTCGCCGCCGCGGATGATCACGTCCTTGGAGCGGTCCTTGATCAGGACGTAGCCGGCCTCGTCGATCGTCGCCATGTCGCCGGTGCGGAGCCAGCCGTCGCGGATGGTGGCGGCGGTCGCATCCGGATCGCGGTAGTAGCCGGCCATGACGCTGTTGCCGCGGGCGACGATCTCACCGATCCGCTCGCCGTCGGGCCGCACGTCGCGCCCCTCGCTGTCCACCACCCGGATCTGGACGCCGGGGATCGGCCAGCCGGTGAGGGCCTGGCGTTCCTGGCGCCTCTCGGGCGGCTCGACGTCGGTGAGGACCCGCCGTGGCTGGGCGAGCGTGAGAATGGGCGCCGTCTCGGTCAGCCCGTAGCCCACGAACGCCTGGACGCCCAACTGCTCTTCGAGCGCCCGCACGAGCACCGGCGAAGCGGGCGAGCCGCCGATGATCACCTGGCGCAGGCTCGACAGGTCGAAGTTCGCGCGTTCGTGGTGGTGGACGAGGGCGTTGAAGATCGCCGGTACGCCCAGCAGGCGCGTGACGTGATGGCGCTGGACGAGCTCCATGAGCGCCGTCGGGTCGAAGCGCCGGAGCATGACGTGGCGCCCGCCGACCATCGTCAGGAAATGGGGGACGCCCCAGCCGTTGACGTGGAAGAGCGGGACCACGTGGAGGATCACGTCCTCCTCCCCGAAGCCGAGGGCGATCTCCGCGTGCACGGAGTGGAGGTACAGCTCACGGTGGGTGAGCGCGACGCCTTTCGGCAGGCCCGTGGTGCCGCTCGTGTAGAAGAGCTCGGCGGTCGCGTTCTCGTCGATCTGCGGGTGGCGCGGTTCCGGCGAGCCGCCCGACAGGAGCGCCTCGTACTCGTCGCTGGCGATGCCGCCGGGCTCCCCTTCCAGGATCACGAAACGCGGTCGCGTCGTGAGCTGCGGGACGATCGCCTCCACGAGCGGCAGGAAGTCGCGGTGGAATGCCACCAGCTTGGAACCGGCGTGGTCGAGGATGTAGGCGATCTCGTGCGGGGTGAGCCGGATGTTGATCGGGTTCAGCACCGCCCCGGCCTCCAGCACGCCGTAGTAGGCCTCCAGGAGATGGTGCGTGTTGTAGGTGATGAACGAGACCCGATCGCCGGCCTCGATCCCCAGCCCGTTCAGCGCGTTCGCCAGCCGATGCGTGCGCTCCGCATAGGCGCGGTACGTGAACTGCTGTTCGCCATCGATGACGCCGACCTTGTCGCCGAAGTAGGTCGCGGCCCTGTCGCGGAACTCCAGGACCGAGAGCGGCACGAACACGGGGAACCTCCATGCTGGACGGGGCGCCATCGCAGGCGGCAAGTGTCGCGCACCGGGCGCGGTCGCGTTCAGGCGCCGCCGGCCGCGGGATGAGCGCCGCCGGCCGCGGGATGCGCTCCGCCGCTGACAGGCGGGTACAGGTGGACGGTGTCCGCATCGACCACCGTGGCACCCTCGAGGCGGACGATCTCGCGGTTCACCGCCGCGATGGCCACCTCCGCCTCCGGGATGCCCAGCCTCCGAAGCACGTCCGAGAGGGACGTCCGGCCGTCCAGCCGCACGTGCACCCTCGATCGTCGCTCCGGCCCGTAGTAGCCGAGATGCCCCCCGAGGTGGAGCTCCATCACGTCCCGGCGCCGGCCGCCTCCGCCGTCCACTCGATCGCGAGCGCACGGAGCCGCTCGCGGGTGGGGATTCCGGTTGGGTACCAACCCTTCACCTCGTAGAGGTCCGCCACCGCTCGCTCGAACTCGTCGCGCTGGATCGCCACGCCCTGGAGCGGCCCATTCTCGAGGGGCGCGTGGAGTCGCGGCGGCAGGTGGTCCTGGGCGCCGGCGATCCCTTCGCGGACGTTGAACATGCGCGCGAGGTTGACCGCCCGCTCACCGATCTCCAGGAGGTCGTCGACGCCGATGTCCCACCCGGTCGCCGCACGCACGGCCCCCACCACGTCAGCGACCTGGATGAACGACCGCGGCGCGGGCCCGAAGAAGCACAGCCCGAGGACCTTTTCCGCGCTGTTCCAGCGTTCCGCGGTGTACCAGGTGCGCACCTTGGTCGGGCCGAGATCACGGGTCTCCGACGTCTCGGTGATGCCGAGGTCCATGGCGGCACGGAACGCGACGGAGTCGCGGTTCACCCACAGCGGATCGTGGAAGCCCACGAGGTGGTCGCCGCCTGCCTCGTTCGTTGCGTACCCCAGCCCCACCCCGACCTTGCCCCGAGGGTCGTGCATCGCGAGCTCCAGGCCCTTCGCGTGCATGGCGAACTGGTCGGCGCCCCTGCCGATCACCTCGGCCGCGCGGCGTGACCCCTGCGACAGCAGCTCGCCGATCCCGCGGCGCTCTGCGATGAGCGGGATCACGGCGTGCAGCGCCTCGATGTTGCCGAACCGCAGGTCGATCCCGTCGGTGTCGGCCGGTCCGATCAGGCCGTTCTCGAAGCACTCCATCGCGAAGGCGATTGTGCCGGCGGCCGAGATGCAGTCGATCCCGAGCTCGTTGCACAGCTCGTTCGCCTTCGCGACAGCCTGGAGATCGCCGATCCCGCAGTTGGAGCCGAAGCCCGCGACCGCCTCGTATTCCGGCCCGTCGTACGTGTTCGTCACCGTGTAGCGGTCACTGAACGCCATCTCCGGCTTGCAGCGGACGGCGCAGGCATAGCAGGTCCGCGTGCCGGTCCTGAGCTGGAGATAGGAGTCCAGCCCGAGCGCGTCGGCGTGCTCGAACTGCCCGTACCGGAAGTTGCGCGTGGGGAGGATTCCCGCGGCGTTCTGGACGTCGGTGAGCCCCGGCGTGCCCTTCGTCCGCAGGTCCCAGCCCTGCGGGTGGTTGGGGATCTGCTTGGCGAGGCGCTTCCCGATCTCGGACAGGGCGGCCGGATCGTGCGCGAGCTCCACGTACTTTCGCGTGCCGCGAACGGCAACCGCCCGGAGGTTCTTGGAGCCCATGACCGCGCCCATGCCCGTCCGGCCGTTGTAGTGGCGGAGCTCGTTCATGATCATCGCGTAGCGGACGCCGTTCTCGCCCGCGCGGCCGATCTGCAGGACGCGGACGAGCCGGTCCCCGAGCTCGTCCCTGATGGCCGTCTGCACCGTGAGCGGATCCTGGCCCCACAGGTGCCGGGCGTCGCGGATCTCCGCCGAGCCATCCCGGATCGACAGGTACACGGGCTCGGGAGCGCGGCCGGTGACGATGATCGCCTCGAACCCGGCCATCTTGAGCTCTGGCCCCCAATAGCCACCGGCCTCCGACTCTCCGAAGCCACCGGTGAGTGGGGACCGGGCGATGGCGTTGAACCGGGTCGCCGTCGAAATGGGAGCGCCGGTCAGGAGGCCGGCGGCAAGGATGAGCACGTTGTCGGGGCCGAGCGGATCGGCGCCCGGCACAAGGTCGCGCAGCAGGTGGAACGCCGCGAGCGCCTTGCCCCCCGGGTACGTCCGGTAGAAGTCGTCATCGAACGTCTCGACCCGGGTGGTGGTCCGGGTGAGGTCGACCCGCAGGATCGTCCCGTTCGTGCCGTGTCCCATCTGTGGCCTCCCTGTCGCCGGTTCGAGCGGGGCTCGCTGTGCCGTTCAGCGGGCACCCAGCCTAGACGAAACGACGTCATGGCGAGGTCGCCGCGGGCGTCACGTCGCTCGCGGTGTTTGGCGGCAGTCGGCGGTCGGCGGAACGGGCGGCTGCTATCCGGCTGCGGTCCCGACGTCAGTCCAGTCCAGTCCGAGCCGCGACAGCGTTTGCGGGGTCGGATTGCCGGTGAGGGCGTCCCACCCGGCGAGACGGTAGTACTCGTCCTTCGCAGCCTCGATGTCGGCCTCGACGAGCGCGACCCCGGCCGTGGGTCCCGTCCCGCCGAGCGGGCGGAAGAACTTGGCCGGAAGCCGGTCGTGACCGCGGTCGATGCCCTCGCGCGCGTTGAACGCGCGGAGCATGTTGAGGCGTCGCTCCCCGATCTCCATGAGCTCGTCGACATCGAAGTCGGACCAGCCGGTCACGGCCCGTACGAAATCGACGGTCTCCCGCGGCCCGTACAGCGTCCACGCCGGGCCCCAGACGAACTGGCACAGCGTTGCCGTGTCGAGGAACGAGTAGAACTGCTGAGTCCGGAGGGCGAAGCGCACCTTGTCCGGGCCGAGCGAGCCGGCGGGCAGCACGTGGTCGAGGCCGAGGAGCGCGAGGCGCTCCAGGTACAGCTCGGCCGTCCGGTCCTCGATCATCGGGTCATGCTCCGACGACTGGTGGTCGGCGCCGAACGGGTTGACTGCGTAGATGAGCCCGAGCGACCGTTTCGCCTGCGGCATGTGGGCGGGCGCCTCGGCGCCCTTCACGGTGATGAGGAAGGCGTGACCCTTCCCGAGCAGGTCCGCAGCACGCCGCGACCCGTTCGAGAGCACCTCGCCGATGCCCTCCCGCTTCGCGATCATCTCGACGAGGCGGACCATCGCTCCCGCGTCGCCGAAGTGCCCCGAAAAGCCAAGGTCGTCCTCGGTGAGCAGGCCGTTCTCGAAGCACTCCATCGCCCACGCGAGCGTGGCCCCGGTGCCGATCGTGTCGAGCCCGTACAGGTTGCAGATCTGGTTGCCCATCGCGATCGCTGGCAGATCGCTGACACCGCAGTACGAGCCCAGCGTGCCGAGGGTCTCGAACTCGGGGCCGCCGAAACGCGGCTCGACGGGTCGGCCCTCGAACTCCGTCTCGACGACCCGCTTGCAGCGGACAGCGCACGCATAGCAGCTCTCGCGCGCCTTGAGGATCGTGTCCGACATCGTCGCGCCGCTGATCAGCTCGTTCTGCGCGAACTGTCCCTCGTTGTAGTTGAACGTCGGCAGCGACCCGATCAGGTGCTGGTACTCGAGGACGCCCGCCGTGCCGTCCGCGCGGAGCGAGATCACGTCCGGGTTGTTCGGGATCTCCGCGGCGCCCCAGCGGGCCATCTCGCCCAGCTTCTTGGCGTCGGCGAGCGGGACCTTCTTCCTTGTCCCGCGGACGACCACGGCCTTGAGGTTCTTCGAACCCATGACCGCGCCCATGCCGGTGCGGCCGTTCGCGCGGTTCGACATGTTCATGATCGCGGCGAGCCGGACCAGGCGTTCGCCGGCCGGCCCGATCTGCGCCACCTCGATCTTCTTGTCGCCGAGCTCCTGCTTCAGCAGGTCCTCGGCCTCGGGTGTCGTCATGCCCCAGAGGTGATCCGCCGGCCTGAGCTCCGCCTCGCCGTCGTGGAGCCAGAGGTAGACCGGGTTCGCGGCGCGCCCGCTGATGACGATCCCGTCGAAGCCGGCGAAGCGAAGCTCGGCCGGGAAGTACCCGCCGGCCTGGCTGTCGCCGATCCCGTCCACGATGGGCGAGCGCGCGCTGACGCACATGCGGCTCTGGCCTGCGATGGGCGTCCCCGTGAGGGGACTCGCCATGAACGTGAGCACGTTCCGGGGATCGAACGCGTCCGTCCCGGGCGGGGTGTTCCGCAGGATGTAGTACATCCCCATGGCCGAGCCGCCGAAGTACGTTCGAAAGAACGACTCCGGCGGAGACTCGACCTCGAGTCGTCCGCTCGTCAGGTCGACGTGCAGAATCCGGCCACCTGTGTCGGCCGCCACCATTCAACCTCCTGCGTTCACAACTGTCTCGTCACGCGGATGCCCATCGTCGATTCCGGCCGCGGCATCCGGCCCGCGGCATCGGCCCGGCACCGGCCGTCGGCCGGCTCAGGTCCCCGAAGCCGACATCTCGCGGATCCCGTACGGGAAGTCGTAGGCGGGCATGAGCTCCAGGAACGGGTCCGGGTCGAAGGCCTCGGGTCCCAGCACGCCGGTGCCCTTCCATGTGCCCGCGGCGAGCAGTTCCATCGCGATGACCGGGCTGACAGCCGTCTGCCACACGACTGCCTGCACCCCGTACTTCGCCATGCACGTCTCGTTGTCCGCGACCTGGTAGAGGTAAACCTCCCGCGGCCGGCCGTCCTTCTCGCCCTTCACCCACGTCCCGGCGCAGGTCTTGCCGAACATTCGGTGGCCGAGATGAGCGGGGTCCGGGAGGCACGCCGCGACGACGTCGCGCGGGGCGACCTCGACGCGTCCGACGCGAATCTTGTTCTTGTTGTCCAGGCCGAGCATCTTGATCGTCTTCAGCACGCGGATGAAGTCGTCGCTCAGCCCGTACTTGAAGGTGACGCGCCCGCAGGTCACCCAGCGCGGCACGAGAAGCACCTCCTCGTGCTCCACGTTGACGCACTCCTGCGGCCCGATCCCCTCCGGGAAGTCGAATACCTCGGGCTCCGAGAACGGCTCGGTCGTGTACCAGCCGCGGTCCTTCTCCCAGATCACGGGCGGGTTGAGGCATTCCTCGATCGTCGTCCAGATCGAGAAGTTCGGCGCGAACTCGTAGCCGCGGACCTCGAGGTTCGCGCCGTCGCGAATGCCGATCTCGTCGATCCGGTCGAAGAGGTGCTTTTCCGCGTAGCGCGCGAAGACGTCGGCCATGCCGGGTTCCACGCCCATGCCCACCAGCGCCAGCAGCCCCTTTGCCTTCCACGCCTCGGCTCGCTCGAACTGGTAGTCGCCCAGCTTCACGCCACAGGCCCGGAGCGGGTCGTCCGGGTGCGGAGTCGACAAGGTCATCGCCATGTCCATGTACGAGCAGCCGGCGTCGTACGCCGCGTCGAAGATCTGCTCGTTGAAGAGTGGTTCCACCGCGTTCATGACGAGGTCAACGTCATGCTTTCGGGCGAGGTCCGCGATGCGGTCGCGGTCGGTCGCGTCGACCTGCTCTACCGGGAACTTGTCCGGGTGGCGCAGCCGTGCCTGGACCTCCCTTGCACGGTCCACGTTCATGTCCGACAGCACCATCTTCTCGAGCCATGGGCGGTCTTGGGCCAACACGGCGATCGCCTCGCCCACGCCCCCGACCCCGACGAGAAGGATCTTCATGCCACTCCTTCGTGCCTGCGGGCTGCATCCGCGTGCGGTGTGCAGGTCCCGCCGCAGACCGTGAGGTAAATGATCCCCACGAGGGGCGCCAGCGTGAGGCCGCGCTTCAGCTTCAGGGTTTCCGCGCGAACCTGGAGCGCGGCGTGCATTGCGATAGCATCCGGCATCCTCGAGACTCCCTCCTGGCGCGATGAGGTCCCGGTTCGCAAACCGGACGACGAGGGGCCCAACCCGCGGGTTTCGCGGCAGCGTACTCCGGGTCGATGCGCGCGTGGTGGCCTCAGCGCACCCACCGGAACGGCAGCCGGAGCCGCCTGCTGCTACCCACGCCGGCGACGCTGAGTTGCGCTCCACGGGGCATCTTCCGCACCAGATTGATTGTCATCGTCGGGGACGATCCGGCCGGCGCCCGCGTCGGTCGGGTCCGCGACGTCGTCGGCGTGCCGCTTCCGGCCTCCAGTCGCCTCGTCCGACGCCTGCAGCGGCGTGGCCTGGTCCATGTCGAACGGGATCCCGACGACGGTCGCGCCACGCGCGTCCGACTGACGCACGCCGGCTGGCACACCCGGCCGACCATCCTCGCCCGCCGCCACCATCTCATCGCCGAGGCTCTCGGCCAGACGGTCCCTGTCCGCTGAGGCGGTCCATGGGCTCCTCGTCGTGGCCGAGCGCCTCGAGCGAATGAGCCGGGAGAATCCGGCGCAGCGCCCGGGCCTCACCCGGGGCCCGGAAAGGGGAACCATGAACGACTCCGATACGCAGATCACGGAGACCGATGCGCACGAGACGATCGAGACGGGGAGCTTTGCCGCAGGCGAGGAGCAGATGCCCGAGAAGGATGCCGAGGAGCGTCGGCATCGTGGCAGCTTTGCTTCAGGCGAGGAGCAGATGCCGGCAGAGAACGCCGAGCAGCGCATCCATGCCCGCGGCGGGTTCGCCGTGGGCTCGGAGGAGAAGCCGGAGGAGGACGCAGAGAAGCGCGCCCATCCCGGCACCTTCGCCGACACGGAGCCGGCCGACACGGAGCCGCAGGCCTGACCTGCCGGTCGCCCGGCCCTTTGCCGGACATTCGCACCGGCCCCCGCTGGGCGGCAATCACCGGTTCAGGGACGGCGCGAGAGGCCAGATCGGCCGGCCACCGGTCG
>JANXWH010000241.1 GCA_025351245.1 Chloroflexota bacterium
CGCTGGACCAGCATGAGCAGGTACTGGGCCTCCTCTGTCTCCGACTCGTCCGTATTGCAGAACATCACGCTGAAGCCGTGCGCGCCGGCCACGTCCTCGACGCCCCGGGCGATGGTCGTGAAGAAGGGATTCATGATGTCCGAGAGGACCAGAGCCAGCATCTTGGTCTGCTTCGACCGCAGCTGTCGCCCGAGCGCGTTCGGGACGTAGGCGAGCTCCGTGATTGCGGCTTCCACACGCGCGCGGGCCTCGCGGCTGCTGTACCCGGAGTTGTTGATGACGCGCGAGACCGTCATGGCGGAGACGCCGGCCAGCTTCGCGACGTCGCTGATAGTGCTCATCCGGTGGTCCCCGTGGTGACTCAGGTCAGGGGTTCCCGTGAATGGCCCCGAGGTGAGACCGGGGGCTGCCCGCACTGCGGACAGCCCCGGGGGTTCTCGGGGTCAGCCGAAGGACGGCCTACTTGTAGAGGACCGCGGCGATCTTCGGATCGGTGATGTTGGTCTTGTCGTACCAGTAGAAACCGGTGTCGATGACCTTCGGCAGGGTCTTGCCGGCGATGGCATCGAGGGCGGCGTCGACGCACTTGGCGCCGATGCCGACCGGGTTCTGGGTGATCGCACCGGCCTCGACGCCGCTGGTGATCGCGTCGATCTGCTGCTGGCCGGAGTCGTAGCCGATGGCCACGATCTTGCCTTCGTTGCTGGTCTCCTTGAGCGCGTTGAGGACGCCCTTGATCGAGCCCTCATTGGCACCGAAGAAGCCCTTCAGGTCGGGGTTGGCCGTCATGATCGTCTTGGCGAGGTCGGCCGACTTGACCGGGTCGCCCGCGCCGTACTGGATGCTGACGATCTGGATGTTCGGGTACTTGGCCTTCATCTGGTTGACGAAGCCGTCCCGCCGGGTGACGCCGGTCTGGCTGGTCTGGTCGTGGACGATGACGGCCACCTTGCCGGAGCTGCCGATCAGGGCGGCCATCTTGTCCGCGATAACGGCGGCGGCCGCGATGTTGTCCGTGGCGACGGTCGTCACCGGGATGGGGCTGTCGACGCCCGAGTCGAAGCCGACGACCGGAATGCCGGCGTCCTTGGCCTTCTGCAGGTACGGGATCGCCGCCTTGCTGTCGAGGGCGGCGAAGCAGATCGCCGCCGGCTTCTTGTCGAGGGCGGTCTGCAGCATGGTGAGCTGCTTGTCGACCTCGGACTCGGACGCGGGGCCTTCGTACGTGATCGTGGCGCCCTTGGCCTTCGCCTCATCCGTGGCGCCCTTCTGGACTGCCTGCCAGAACTGGTGCTGCGAGCCCTTCGAGACGATGGCGATGTAGGGCGCCGCTCCACTGCCGCTCGATGCGGCCGGGCTGCCGGCGCCGCCCGACGGCGCGGCCGTCGCGCTACCGCTGCACGCGCCGACGACAAGCGCCAGCGCCATGGGTCCGGCCAGCCGGCCGTAGAACCGCGAGTACTTCATGTGCTCCTCCGTGCGTGATGCCTTGACCGATCTGCCGGCCCCGACCGCTCGGGGCCGGCGTTTGGTCCGGATGTTGGGGGGCGCCCGCCGCTAGGCGCGACCGCGGCGCCGAAGAATGTCGAGCCAGACCGCGCCGATGATCACGAGACCCGTGATCACCAGCTTCCACTGGTCGGGGACCCCGATGATGGAGAGGCCGATCCCCAGGGTGCTGATGATGAGGGCCCCGATGATCGTGCCGGCGATGCTGCCCACGCCGCCGCTCAGGGACGTGCCGCCGATGACGGCGGCGGCGATGGCGTCGAGCTCGTAGCCCATGCCGACCGACGGTTGGGCGGAGTTCATGCGGGCCGCGATAAGGATGCCGCCGAGACCCGCGAAGAGCCCGGCCACGCTGTAGACGGTGATCTTCCAGGCGTCGACGTTGACGCCGGAGAGGCGCGTGGCCTCCTCGTTGGAGCCGAGCGCGAAGGTGTACCTGCCAAGGATCGTCCTGGTCAGCACGAGCGAGGCGAGGATGGCCGCGCCGAACATGACGAAGACGACGTTCGGGATGCCCAGGATGGGCTTGCCCATGAACAGATCGTAGAACTCGGGGTGACCCTCGAAGTAGACCGGCTTGACGTCCGACAGGATCTGGGCCAGCCCGCGGCTCACGTTGAGCATGCCCAGGGTCGCGATGAAGGGCGGGAGCTTGAGCTTGGCGATCAGGATGCCGTTCACCATGCCCACGAGGGCGCCGCCAGCGAGCGCGGCGGGGATGCCCAGCCAGAGCGGGAGGCCCGAATTCGTGACCACCAGGCCCAGGATGACCGAGCAGAGGGTCATCGTGGTGCCGACGGACAGGTCGATGCCGCCGGTGATGATCACGAAGGTCGCGCCCATCGCCAGGACGCCGTTCACGGCGGTCGCGACGAGGATCGAGGTGAAGTTCTCGGTCGTGCGGAACGGAGCCGAGATCAGCGAGAAGAACGCGAGCAGGATGACGAGCGCGCCGAGCGCCAGGAAGCGCTGTAGTGATTCGCCCTTGACCAGTGACTGCGTCCGCGACTGGCTCTTCGTCGTGGTCGTCTGCATCGAAGTGCTGCCTCGTCTGGGGTCTGTGTCGTGGGGTTCGGGACTCGCCCGCTAGGCGGCGACGACGGCTTCGCGCTGGGTCGCGAAGGTCATGATCTTCTCCTGTGTCGCCTCCGCCGCGCTCAGCTCGCCCGTGATGCGCCCCTCGCACATCACGAGGATGCGGTGACTCATGCGCAGGATCTCGGGAAGCTCGGACGAGATCATGATGATCGACCTGCCCTGCTGGGCGAGGTCGTTGAGGAGCCGGTAGATCTCGCTCTTGGCGCCGACGTCGATGCCGCGGGTCGGCTCGTCGAAGATGAGGATCTCGGTGTCGGCGGCGAGCCACTTGGCGACGACGACCTTCTGCTGGGTCCCGCCCGAGAGATTCCGGACCCGCTGGGCCAAGCTTGGCGTCTTGATCGCGAGGCCCTTGACTTGCTCCTGGGCGGCCGCTTTCGTTCGGTCGAACCTGATCTGCCCCAGCCGGCCGGCGAACTTGCGCAGCGAGGCGAGCACGACGTTGGCCTCGACGTCCATGATGAGGGCGAGCCCGTACCGCCTGCGGTCCTCGGAGAGGTAGCCGATGCCGTGGGCGACCGCGTTCGCCGGAGTCCGGATGGCGACCGGCTTCCCGTGGATGAGGATCTCTCCCGAGTCGTGGGGGTCGGCCCCGAAGACGGCCCGGGCCACCTCCGTCCGGCCCGCGCCAATGAGGCCCGACATGCCCAGGATCTCGCCCCGGTGCAGCTGGAAGCTGACGTCGCGGATCACCCGGCCGTGGTTGAGGTTGCGGACCTCAAGGACGACCTCCGAGTTGGGGTGCTCCGGGAGCTCCGGGGTCGCCTCGAAGATCGTCCGGCCGACCATCTTGCTGATGATCGACTGGATGCTCGCCTCGGCCGTCTGGACAGTGTCGATGTACCCGCCGTCGCGCATCACCGTCACGCGATCCGAGATCTGTTTCAGCTCCTGGAGGCGATGCGAGATGTGCACGATCCCGGTCCCGCGCTCGCGCAGCTGACGGATGATCCGGAAGAGCTCGTCGATCTCCGTGTCGGTCAGGGCGGCCGTCGGCTCGTCCATGATCAGCACGACTGAGCTGAACGAGAGCGCCTTCGCGATCTCGACCATCTGCTGCTGGGCGACGGCCAGGCTGGAGACGCGAGCCCGCGGGTCGAGCTTGAGGTGGAGCGTCTCGAAGAGCTCGCGGGCCTTCGCGTTGAGGGTCTTCTCGTCGAGGAGGAAGGGTGCCGCGCCGCGCGGCTCGCGCCCGATGAAGATGTTCTGGGCCACGGTGAGGTGGCCCATCAGGTTGAGCTCCTGGTGGATGATGCTGATCCCGAGGTCCTGCGCGGCCCGGGGCGAGGCAATCTCCACCTCCCGGCCCTTGAACCGGATCGTTCCGGCATCGCGGCGGTAGATGCCGGCCAGGACCTTCATCAGGGTGGACTTGCCGGCCCCGTTCTCGCCGACCAGGGCGTGGACCTCACCGGGACGGAGCTCGAAGCGGCAGTCGTCGAGCGCGTGAACGCCCGGGAAGCTCTTGCTGATGCCGGTCATCTCGACCAGAAGCTCAGCCATCGCGCGTTCTCCCTAGGGTCGCGTGCGCTGGTGGGGCAGGTCCAGCACCGAGCGCCGGGGCCGCGAGGGACGCGCGGGTGTCTCGACGTGGGTTATCGGTAACACATCCGCAGGTTAGCCCACCTGTCAATACCCTCGCCCAGCCGGTTCATCCCGGTCTCAGACCCTATCCGTGGTGACGTTGAAGGCAGCAACGACCGCGCGCATCTCGTCCAGGCTCAGGCCCTCAGCGCGCTGGCCGGCGACGAGGTCCATGTACTCGTAGCGCGCGGCGGTCTCCGCGTACTCGATCCGATCGGCGGCCCGCGTGACCGAGATGTCAGACCGGGCCACGACGCCATGCTTGCCCCACAGGACAACCCGGTGCGTCCGCAGGCTGGCGACATTTGCCTCCATGAGCTGGGCTGAGCCCGGCAGCATGAACGCGAGCACGCCGATCCCCTGCGGAAGGTTGACGATCGTTTCGGGCTCCCAGCGCAGCAGGCGCCGGTTGAAGTACGCCTCGTCCCGGTACTCGGGCACGTGGCTCAGGTACACCAGGTGCGGGGGTTGGGCGTGCATCACGGCATGGAAGTTCGTGTCTGCCCGGGCGATCGTGTCGTCGTGGATCCCGAGGTGCGAGTTCCATTCGCTGGTCAGGCCGTCGAACAGGCACCGCGGCGAGGTGTGGAGCGTCCCGGTCTCACCGCCCGGGTGAACCAGGACGACGCCGAGGTTCGCCGCCGGGTCGGTCGCGATGTCGCGGAGGCGCCGGCCGGATCCGGTGACGATGATCCGCCGGCCCGCGAGATGGGGCGCCGACAGGGGAAGCGGGATCTCCTCGGTGACGGGGAACTGCCGACGGACCTCGATGGGCCACCCGATGCACACCGAGATGTTGCCGGCGCCACCCTCGCTGGCGCCAATCGCCGCGATCCGGCCCCCGGCCTCGCCGATGGAGGCCAGGATCTCATTGAGCTCGGGGAACGGCTCCCTGACTGGCATGCTGCACCTCTGATTCTCGGCTGGTGCTTGAGGCTTCGCCTTTGGTCGCGTATTCTATGCGAAGTCGAAACCAATCGGAAACACTCGTATGGATTCGTTCGTCGGGTTCGTCACCCGTTCGGACGCCATCGAGAGGCGGCAGGGCTGGATGGCACCGGCGCATGAGCAAGAAGCAGGACGGCCCATGAGCGAAGGTCGGAGCAGGGGCGCTGACCGGTCGGGCGAGGCCCGGCGGCCCATCCTCAACACCCACGTCCACCTGCCCCCCAACTTCTCCGCGTTCGACACCGTGGAGGACGCGGTCACGACGGCAGCCCGGGAGGGGGTGCGCGTCCTCGGGGTTTCCAACTTCCACGACCTGGGGGTCTACGCCCGTTTCGCGTCGATCGCGGAGCGGGCAGGGATCCTGCCGCTGTTCGGGCTGGAGTTCACCTGCGTGGTCGACGCCCTCCAGCAAGCCGGAACCCGCGTCAACGACCCGGCGAACCCCGGCCGCATGTACCTCTGCGCCAAGGGGATCGGCCGGTATGCGACGCCTGGGCCGGAGGCGCTCCGGCTGATGGCCGCCGCGCGTGATGTCGACCAGGACCGGATGCGCCGGATGGTCGCCCGCCTGCGGGCCTGGTTTGCCGAGGCCGGTCTGGAAACCTCCCTCACCGACGAGCTCATCGCGGAGGACGTCGCCGAGCGCGCGGGCGTCCCGCGAGCGTCGGTGGTCCTGCAGGAACGTCACGTGGCCATGGCGTTCCAGGAGGCCCTCTTCCGGCAGGCCGACGCGGGGCGCCGCGGGGACCTGCTGACGCGGGCGTTCGGCGGGCCGCCCGCGGCCAGCGTCGAAGACCCGATCGCCGTCCAGGGCGAGATCCGCTCCCGCCTCATGAAGGCCGGTCGCCCGGCGTTCGAGAGCGAGTCGCCGGTCTCGTTCGAGCACGCGCTGCGGCTGACCCTGGAGCTCCAGGGTATCCCCTGCTACCCGACGCTTGCGGACGGCGCATCGCCGGTCTGCCCGTGGGAGGAACCGCCGGACGGGCTGGCCGAGCGGCTGCTGGCCCGTGGGATCCCCGCCGCGGAGCTGATCCCCGGGCGCAACCGGCCGGAGGTCGTGGACGCGTACGTGGCCGCGTTCCGCGATGCCGGCATCATCGTCATGGCCGGGACGGAGCACAACACCCGGAAGCGGATCCCGCTCGAGCCCCGCTGCGTGGACGGGTCGCTGCCGTCGGCCACCGCGCGCGCGGCGTTCCGGGAGGCCACCTGCGTGGTGGCTGCCCACCAGCATCTCCGGACGTCCGGGAGGCCCGGCTACGTCGACGGCCAGGGCCGGCTCAACCCGGGCTTCCCGGACGGCGAGGCGCGCATCCGCTGGTTCGCCGAGCTGGGGGCGGAGCTGATCGGCGCGGCATCCCTGGCGGTGGCCTGATGAGCGGCCGGCAGTTCGGCCGCCGGGAGCTGCCCCCGACGCCGGTCGCCACGCTCGACGAGCTGATCGAGGTCGCCCGGCGGTTCGGCCGCGATCCCGAGTTCTCGAGGGGCGGAGGGGGCAACGCATCGGCGAAGGAAGACGGCGTCCTGTACATCAAGCCGAGCGGCGTCGCCCTCGCGACGCTCACCGCGGGGGACCTCGTGCCGCTGGACATGGAGCCGCTGCTGGCGCTGCTCCACTCCGGCGATGCGGCAGCCGACGATGCGGCAGCCGACGCGGAGGGAGAAGCCGCCGGCGCCGGGGGCGACCCGGTGATGCGCACGGCCATGGCGGCCCGCCTGGCCGACGCCGGCGGGCGACGGCCCTCGGTGGAGCTGCTGTTCCACGCCTTCCTGCCCGAGCGATTCGTCCTGCATACGCACCCCATCGAGATCAACGCGGTCACCTGCAACAGCCACGGCGCCGCCCTCGCCGGGCGGCTGTTCGGGGACCGGGCGCTGTGGGTGCCCTACACCGATCCCGGCCTCCCGCTCGCGCGGGCCATCGTCGAAGCCCGCCGCGCGTACGTCGAGCGCACCGGCCGGCCGGCCCCGGCCGTCACGTTGATGCAGAACCACGGGCTCATCGTCGGGGGGAACTCGGCGGCCGAGATCGACGAGCGATCCACGTGGCTCGTCGAGACCGTGCGGGCGACGATGGACCGCGTCACCGCTGCCCCCACCGCCTCCCCTGCGGCGGAATCGGCGCAGGCCGGCGTGGACCCGGCTCGCGCCCGGACGCTGGTCGACGTGATCGCGCCCTCGCTCCGCGGCCTCCTCGCACGCGGCGACGCGCTCCCGGTGGTCACGTTCGACGACGCGCCGCTCGCAGCCTCGTTCACGGCCACCCCGGCCGGGCGGGGCGTCGTGCTGGGTGGGCCGCTGACCCCCGACCAGATCGTGTACACCGGGTCGTGGCCGCTCCTCCTGGACGTGCCCGAGGACGTCGCGCCGGACGACGTGCCGTCCTTGCTGCGCGAGCGCCTGGCGGAGCTCGTCGCGGAGCACGGCACGCCGCCCATCGTCGTGGTCGTGCCGGGCCTCGGCCTGTTCGCGGCCGGTGACACGTGGGATCAGGCCAACACCGCGCGCCACGTCTACCGAGATGCCCTGCGCGTCGCCGAGGGCGCCCTCTTTCTCGGCGGTGTGAGGGCCCTGGCCGACGCGGAGCGGACGTTCATCGAGGCGTGGGAGGCGGAGGCCTACCGGCGCGGCGTAGCCGCCGGGGACGCCGGCACCGGCCGTTTCGCGGGCAAGGTGGCGCTCGTCACCGGGGCCGCCCAGGGCTTCGGGCTTGCCATCGCCGCCGACCTCGTGGCCCAGGGTGGCCACGTCGTGCTTGCGGACCTCAACGCGGCGCTCGCGGAGTCCAACGCCCGCGACCTGGAGGCCCGCCACGGCCCAGGTCGAGCGAGCGCCGTCGCCATGAACGTCATGGATGAGCAGTCCGTCGCCGACGGCCTCCACGCGACGGTCGTGCGCTACGGCGGCCTCGACGTCCTCGTCTCGAACGCGGGGGTGCTGCGCGCCGGTGGCGTGACGAGCCAGCCGCTGGCCGAGTTCGACCTCGTCACGAAGGTCAACTACCGCGGCTACTTCCTGGGCGTCCGGTTCGCTGCCCCGATCATGGCCCGCCAGCACCGCGCGAAGCCCGACCAGTGGAGCGACATCATCGAGATCAACTCCAAGTCCGGGCTCGCCGGCTCCAGCCGTAACAGCGCGTACGCGGGGTCGAAGTTCGGCGGGATCGGGCTCACCCAGTCGTTCGCGCTGGAGCTGGTCGGCGACGGCATCAAGGTCAACGCGATCTGCCCGGGCAACTTCTTCGACGGGCCGCTGTGGGCCGACCCGGAGAACGGCCTCTTCGTCCAGTACCTCCGCGAGGGCAAGGTGCCCGGCGCGAAGACGCTCGACGACGTCCGCCATTTCTATGAGGCCAGGGTTCCCATGGGCCGTGGCTGCATGCCGGCCGACGTGCTGGAGGCGCTCTACTACCTTATCGCCCAGCGATACGAGACCGGCCAGGCCCTACCCGTCACCGGCGGCCAGGTGATGCTGAGCTGAACCGCCACCCGCACGCGTGCCCGCCCCGGCCCGCGCCCGTTTCCGCCACGCCGCCACGAGGAGCCGCCAGGTGAACGAAACCCTGCCGCCCGTCCCGGCGCTGCCGGCGACCCAGAACGCGATCCAGATCGTCGGTCCCGGGCAGCTGGTCCACAACCGGGCCAAGCCCGTGCCCGTGCCCGGCCCGACCCAGCTCATCGTGAAGGTCGAGGCGGTCGGGATCTGCTTCTCCGACACCAAGCTGCTCCACGCCTTCACCTCGCATCCGCGGAAGAGCGACGTGCTCGCGGGCCTGGACCCGGCCGCACTCGCCGAGAACCCCAGCTACGTCCCGGGTGACCGGCCGACGGTGCCGGGGCACGAGTGCGCGGGCCGGATCGTCGCGGTCGGCGACGACGTGCGCCGCCACCGAGCCGGCGAGCGCGTCCTCGTCCAGACCGACTACCGCCATTTGCCGACCGCCACCTCGAACGCGGCGTTCGGCTACAACTTCGAGGGCGGGCTCCAGGAGTACGTCCTCCTGGACGAGCGGATGATCATCGAGCCCGGGACCGGAGAGCGCTTCCTGATCCCTGTCGACGAGGAGCCGTCCGGGTCGGCAGTCGCGCTCCTCGAGCCGTGGGCCTGCGTCGAGGCGTCGTATGCGTCCCGCCAGCGCGCGAAGCTGGCGCCGGGCGGTCGCTTGCTGGTCGTGGCGGACACGGGGCACGCGATCGAGGGGCTGGCGCCGCTGCTGGCCGCCGTGCCTCCGGCGGCGACGATCGCGGTGCTCGCGGACGAGGCCCAGCGCCTCGCCCTCGGCGCCATCGCGGATCCTGGCGGACCGGGCATCGAGCTCAAGGGTGGCCTCGACGACCTCCCGGGCGAATCGTTCGACGACGTCATCTACTTCGGTGCGGACGCCGAGGTCATCGAGCGGCTCCAGGCGCACCTGGCACCGCGCGGCGTGATCGACGTGGTGCTGGGCGGGAAGGCCATCGGCCGACCCGTGGCGGTGGACGTGGGACGGGTCCACTATGACCTGACCCGGTGGGTGGGGACGCCCGGCCGCTCGGCGCTGGACGGGTACGCGATCGCACCCGCCGATGGGGAGCTGCGCGACGACGACCGCGTCGCCGTGATCGGCGCGGCGGGGCCCATGGGGTTCATGCACGTCATCCGGACCGCGACGTGCGGGCACTCCGGGATTGCCCTGGTTGCCATCGACATCGACGATGCGCGGCTGGCGCACCTCGCCGGCATCGCCGCGCCGCTGGCGGCAGAGCATGGCGTCCGCGTCGAGTTCGTCAACGGCCGGACGACCAACGTGGAGCCGGGATTCAGCTACGTCGCCGTCATGGTCCCGGCGCCGGCGATCGTCGCCCAGGCAATCGAGCTGGCCGGCGAGGGCTGCCGCCTGAACCTGTTTGCCGGTTTCGCGCTCGGGACGCGGGCCGCGCTGGACCTGGATGCGCTCATCGCCAAGCGTGGCTACCTCCTGGGGACGAGCGGCTCCGAGATTCCGGACATGAAGACGGTCATCGGGAAGCTCGAGCGCGGGGAGCTGGACACGAACATCTCGGTCGATGCGATCACCGGGATGGAGGGCGTCAAGGAGGCGCTCGCCGCGGTCGAGACGCGCACGTCAGGCGGCAAGATCGTGGTCTACCCGGCCCTCCACGAGCTGGGCATGATCCGGCTGTCGGAGCTGGCGGTGCGCTTCCCGACTGTCGCGGCTGGTCTCCGGGACGGGCGCTGGACCCGCGCGGCTGAGGAGGCGCTGCTGGCCGCCGCCGCGGAAGGCGGCGGGGGATGAAGGCGCTCCGTCTCCACGGCGTCGGCGACCTCCGCCTCGCCGACGAGCCGGCCGCGGTCCCGGGATCGGCCGAGGCGCTGGTCCGGGTGACGGCCGTGGGCATCTGCGGCTCCGACCTGCACTGGTACGACGAGTCGGGGATCGGCGACGCCGTGCTCACGCAGCCGCTGATCCTGGGCCACGAGGCGGCGGGCGTGATCGTCGACGGACCGCGTGCGGGCCAGCGGGTGGCGCTCGACCCGCAGGTCTCGTGCGGCGCGTGCGAGACGTGCGCCGCCGGCCGCGGCCACCTGTGCCCGCAGGTGCGATTCCTGGGCCATTCCATGACCGACGGGGCGATGCGCCAGCTGCTGGCCTGGCCGGTGGCGAACCTGGTGCCGCTTCCGGACGCGATCGACGACGCGGCGGGCGCCATGCTGGAGCCGCTGGGCGTGGCCCTCCACGCGCTTCGCCTCGCACGCGTCCGGCCGGGCGACTCGGTCGGCGTGTTTGGCTGCGGGCCGATCGGGCTGCTCCTGATCCAGCTGGCCCGCATCGCGGGCGCGACGACGATCGTGGCCACGGATCGGCTACCCCACCGCGTGGACGCGGCCCGCCGCCTGGGCGCGGTCGCGGCGCTGGTCGCAGGCGGCACCGAGCGCGACGTCCTGCTCGACGCGACCGCCGGGCGGGGGGTCGACGCCGCGATCGAGATCGCCGGAGAGGACGACGCGATCGAGACGGCGGTCGTCCTGGCGCGACCGGCGGGCACGGTGGTCGTGGCCGGGATCCCGGCAGGCGACCGCTCGACGATCGCGGCCTCGTTCGCCCGGCGCAAGGGCCTCGACCTGCGCTTCTCGCGGCGGATGAACCGGGCCTATCCCCGGGCGATCGCCATGGTCGAGGCCGGCCTGGTGGAGGTCTCGTCCCTGGTGACCCACCGGTTCGCCATCGCCGAGTTCGAGGCGGCGTTCCGGACCGCGGTTCGTCGAGACGGCCTGAAGGTCATCATCGATCCGTCCGCCCCGGCGCCAACCGGAGACACGCCATGAGCACGTGGGCCGACGTGAACCTCCTCGTGTCGACCGAGGAGGTTCAGCCCCAGCCGGCCGCGGTGCCGCCCGCCCGTGCCGCCGCCCGTGCCTCGGCTTCGCCGCTGTCGAGATAGGCCCGGTACGGATCGGCCGGCAGGCCGCGGGCGGTCCGCAGCTCCGCGAGGAGCGGCCGGACGTCCGTCGCGAACGCGTCCGCGAGCAGGCGGTTCGCCTCCAGGACGTCGCCCGTCGCCTGCGCCGCGAGGAGCGCCGCGCGATCGACGAGGAGGGCCTTCGCCATCGCCTCCTGGAGGTTCATGACCGAGCGGATCAGGGCCGGGATCTTCGGCTCGATGTTGTGGCACTGGTCGAGCATGTAGACGACCTCGCTCGCGCAGCGCTGGGCGACCGGGTCGGAATCGTCGCGCATGGCGTTGACCAGCTCGTGCGCGATCCGGAACAGCTGGTATGGGTCGATCGAGCCGACCATGAGGTCGTCGTCGCCGTACTTCTTGTCGTTGAGGTCGAACCCGCCGAGACGTCCCTCCGCCAGGAGGATCGCCACGATCTGCTCGATGTTGACGCCCATCGCGTGGTGGCCCGTGTCCACGCAGACGGTGGCCTGCTCGCCGACCGCGCGACAGACCGAGAACGCCTGGCCCCAGTCCTGGACGTCGGTGGAATAGAGGGCCGGCTCGTACAGCTTGTACTCGAGGAACATGCGCACGTCCGCCGGAAGGTGCGGGTAGATCTCGCGCAGGTTCTCCACCAGGCGGTGGCGCCGCCAGCGCATGTCGTCCTGGCCCGGATAGTTGGTCCCGTCGCCGAGCCAGACCTTGACCACCTTCGACCCGGTCGCGGCCGCGATCTCGCAGCACTCGATGATGGCCCGGACCGCCTTGGCCCGCACCGCGGCCGATGGGTGGCACAGCGAGCCGAGCTTGTAGTCCTGGTCCTGGAACGTGTTGCTGTTGATGCCGCCGATGCGCAGGCCGCGCTCCGCGGCGTAGGCCGCGAAGGCCGGCCAATCGTCCACCCGGTCCCAGGGGATGTGGAGGGCGACGGAGCCCGTGATCCCGGTGTACCGGTTGACCGTGGCCGCGTCGTCGACCTTCTCGAACGCGGTGCGCGGCACGCCCGGCTGCGGAAAGACCCCGAAACGGGTGCCGGTGTTGACGAAGCCCCACGACGGCAGCTCGATGGCGAGGCCCGACATGGCCCAGCCGATCCGCTCGATGGCGGGGGTGGTCGCGGGGCGGGCGACGGACTCGGTCAGGGGCATGGCGGTCTCCTTCGGATCAGGCTGCGGTGGATGCGCTGGCGGGCTCGGGTGCGGGGCGGGCGACCAATGCCGCGAAGCGGGCGCGAGCCTCGGCCCAGTCGCCCTCGGGGTCGTACTCGGTTACCGGGAACGACCGGGCGACCACCTCGCGCGCCTCGGCGACCGACGCGAGCTCCCCGGCGGCGATCGCCTGGACGGCGAGGTTGCCGATCGCCGTCGCCTCCACGGGGCCAGCCCGGACCGGGAGGCCCGTCGCGCCCGCGGTCAGCCGGCACAGCAGCCGGTGGTTCGACCCGCCGCCCACCACGTGGATCGCCTCGATGGGATGGCCGGAGGCCCGGGCGAGCTCGTCGACGGCGACGGCATAGCGGAGCGCGAGGCTCTCGAGGACGACCCGGATGAGCGTCCCCGCATCCCGGGGGATCGGCTGCCCGGTCTCCGCGCAGAACGCGCGCGCGCGCGCCGGCATGTCGCCCGGGTCGCCCGGGCGCAGGAAGCGCTCGTCGTCCGGATCGATGAACGCCGTGAAGGCGGGCGCCGCCTCGGCGAGCGCCGCCAGCTCCTCGTACGAGGGGGCGTCGCCCGCCGGCCATAGCGCGCGCCGGCTCTCCTGGACCAGCCAGAGACCCATGACGTTGCGAAGCAGGCGGATCGTGCCCGCCACGCCGCCCTCGTTCGTGAGGTTGGCGGCCAGTGTCACGTCGGACACCACGGGGGCCGCCACTTCCAGCCCGATCAGCGACCAGGTCCCCGATGAGAGGAATGCCGTCGTCGGGCCGGCCAGCGGGGCGCCCACGACCGCGGACGCGGTGTCGTGGGATCCCGGGGCGACGACCCGGGCATCCGCGAGGCCCGTGTCCGCGGCGACGTCGGGGCGGAGCGGACCCAGCACCGTGCCGGGCTGCACGATCTCGGGGAGGAACCCGGTGGGGATGCCCAGCCGCTCCAGCAACGGGCGCGCCCAGTCGCGGGTGAACGGATCCATGCACTGGCTCGTGCTGGCATTCGTGTATTCGGCGACGGAGCTCCCGCACAGGAAGTGAGCGAAGAGGTCGCCCATCATCAGCAGGCGGTCCGCCTGGCGGAGCTGCGGGTCGCCCGCGCGGGCCATCGAGAGCAGCTGGAAGAGCGTGTTGATGGGCATGAACTGGATGCCCGTGGCGCGGTAGATCTCCTCCCGCGGGACCGTCGCGAAGGCCAGGTCCTGCATGCCCGCTGTGCGTGCATCGCGGTGGTGGACCGGGTTGCCGAGGAGCCGGCCGCGATCGTCGAGGAGGCCGAAGTCCACGCCCCAGGTGTCCACCCCGACCGAGGCCACCGGGCCACCGGCGGCCGCGCGCCGCAGGCCCGCGGTGACGTCGCCGAAGAGGCGCAGGAAATCCCAGTGGAGCGTGCCGGCCATCGTCACCGGCACGTTCGCGAAGCGGTGGACGTCCTGGAGGGCCAGGCGCCCGCCGTCGAAGGTCCCGACGACCGCGCGGCCGCTCTCCGCGCCCAGGTCGACGGCGACCAGGCGGAGCAGCGAGTCAGTCAAGGCGGAACACCTCCTCGAGGCGTCGGTGGAAGCCCGTCGCCGGGTCCGTGCAGGGGTCGATGAGGGCTGCCATGTCCGCCTGCCAGCGGGCGTTGACCGGCGACGCGTCCATCATGGCCCGGAAGCGGTCGAAATCGTCGACCTCGAAGCAGCCGAACAGGTCCTCGTCTCGCTGGTAGATCGAATAGTTGCGGCAGCCCGCCGCGCGAAGCGCGTCGAGCATCTCCGGCCAGACCGCTGCGTGCCGCTGGCGGTACTCGGCCTCCGAACCGGGCAGGAGCTTCATGGTGAATCCCACGCGTTCCATCGTGGCTCCTCCGAATCCAGGAGCCCCGGAAGCGTCGCCTCCGGGGCTCTGACCCGCGTTCGTCGAATGCGGGGCTAGAAGTTGAAGTTGTCGACGTTCGTCTTGTCGAACCGGAACGCCGGCCCGAGGATGACGACGCCGTCCTTGCCGATCGTGTACGGCTTGTCGCCGTTGAGACCCTTCACGGTGAAGGACTCGCCTTCCTTGCCGGTGATCTCACCGCTGACGAGCTTGGCCGCGACCATGTAGGAGAGGTAGCCAAGGTCCGGGACGCTCCACAGCCCGAAGACCGGAGAGGTGCCGTCCTTGACGAAGGGCTTCATGTCGTTCGGGAAGCCGAGGCCGGTCACCTTGACCGTGGCCGACTTGCCGGCCTGCTTGACGACCTGGGCGGCCGCAAGGATGCCAACGGTAGTCGGTGCGACGATGACCTTGAGGTTCGGGTACTTGGTGAGCAGGCCCTGGGCCTGGGTGGTGCTCACGGTGGAGTCGTCGTTGCCGTAGACGGTGTCGACGAGCTTGAGGCCCTTGTACTTGTCGAGCTTGAGGGTCGTCTTCATGAGATCGATCCAGGCGTTCTGGTTGGTCGCCGTGGCGGCCGCCGAGAGGATCGCGATGTCGCCGGTGCAACTCGGTGCGAGCTCACACGCCCAATCCGAAAGGTTCACGCCGACGCCGCTGAAGTCGACCTGGTTGACGAAGACGTTGTACGCGCCGACCGCCGGGCTGGAGTCGAAGCCGACGACCTTGATCCCTGCCGCCATCGCCGCCTTGAGGGCCGGAGCGACCTCATCCTTGCCATCGGCCGAGATGATGATCGCGCTGACCTTCTGGGTGGTGAGATCGGTGATGAATGGGATCTGCAGATCCGCCTTGGCCTCGTTCGGCCCGACCTGGATGACCTTGCTGCCGGTCTCCGCGGCAGCCTTGTCGACGCCGGTCTTCGCCGCTGCGAAGTACTGGTTGACGATGTCCTTCGGCAGGTAGCCGACGGTCAGTTTTCCTGCCGCAGCCGACGCGGCTGCGGAGGGGGCTACGGAGGCGGCCACTGACGGGGCTGCCGACGGGGCTTTGGACGCGGCCGCTGACGGGCTCGGCGTCGAGCTGCCCGAGCATGCCGAGAAAATCAATACCGCGACGCTTGCAAGGGCGATGGATCGCCCGGCTGATCTGAGCTCCAAGACTGTTCCTCCTCGATCTACGACACAGCCGCCTCACCATGAGCGATCGAGTCGGCCGGCGGAGGCCGACCTCCACGAACTCGATCGAGAGCCGACTTGGCCTGGTGAGCAAAGGTGGGGATGACGACCGAGAGAATCAGGAGCAGCCCGAGGGCAATGCTCTGGACCTCGACCGAAACGCTGGCGAGGCGGAGGGCGTTCTGCATGACCGCCACGGCAAGGACGGCGAGAACGACGCCCGGGATCGTGCCCGAGCCGCCGAAGATGTTGACGCCGCCGAGCAGCACCACGGTCGCGACGGTGAGCGTCATGCCCTGTGCGGCATCGGCGCGGGCGCTCGACAGGCGCGACGTCAGGATAACGCCGGCCAGGGAAGAGATCAGCCCGGACAGGACGAAGAGGCCGACCCTGACCCGGGTGACGCGCACGCCGGAGAAGCGGGCCGTGCCCGCGTTCTTGCCGATCGCATAGACCTGGCGACCGACCCAGGTCCGATGGAGCAGGATGCCGAGCAGGATGGCCAGCACGATGAAGATGACGAACGGCCACGGGATCAGCGTTCCGGGAACGTGGCCGAAGCCCAGCTCCGTGAACGCGGGCGGGAAGTCGCTGACGCCGCGCGGTCCAAGAACGATCAGGGCAAGGCCGCGGAAGAGGGCCAGGGTTCCCAGGGTGACGACCAGGGACGGCAGACCGCCTCGCGCCACGAGGAGGCCGTTCATCAGGCCGCCCAGGATCCCGACGAGGAGGACCACGGGGATCCCGATCCAGAGCGGCACGCCGGCCGCCCAGAGGAACCCGAGGATCGCGCTGGCAAGGCCGGCCATCGACTCGACGGACAGGTCGATCTCACCGGCCACGATGATCAGGGTCATTGGCAGCGCCATGATCGCGACTTCCATCAGGGCTGCGATGAGGTTCGAGAAGTTGCCGGGCGTCAGGAAGAACGGCGACAACGACGCCCCGAGGGCGACGAGCCCGACCACGACGAGGACGAGCAACGTCTCCCAGCGCGCGAGCAGGCGCGTCCAGCGCCGCTGGCCGCTGGCGGGAGCCACGGGTGCGCTCATCGTGCCCGGCCCTCCGCGGTCGCCCGCTGGATCCGTCGCAGGATGATCGCGTCGGCGCTGATGGCAACCAGGATGACGACGCCGTAGATGGCCTGGAGCCAGAACTGCGACAGGCCGACCAGGATCAGCGCGTTCGCGATGAATCCAAGGAACAGGGCGCCGATCGCGGCGCCGGCGAGCGTCCCCGTACCACCGAGGGTGCTCACACCCCCGACGACGACCGCAGCCACGATCGAAAGCACGGTGCCCGTAGCGGATGTCCCGTTGATCGTCCCGAACTCCATGACCCAGAGTATGCCGGCGACGCCGGCGAGCAGGCCGCACAGTGAGAAGGCCGCGAATACGACCAGGCGGGACGGGATGCCGAGGATGGCCGCAGCCTCCGGGTTGCTCCCGACGGCGTAGACCTGCCGTCCGAACCGCGTCGACCGGAGGACGACGCTCCCGATGACCACGACGAGCAGCGTGACGAGGACGAACACGGGGATGCCCAGGATGCTGTCGCGCGCGGGATCGGTGAAGCCGGGCGGGAGGCCGGCCAGCGGGACCTGGTGACTTCCGGCGATCAGGTAGTCCACGCCGCGGAAGATGCTCAGCGTCCCCAGCGTTGCAACGATCGCCGGGACCTTGAGCAGGGTGACGACCGCCCCATTGATCATCCCCAGGACGAGCCCGAGCCCGATCCCGAGTGCGATCGCCGCTGGAGCGTCGAGCGCATGACGCTCGAGAACGATGGCCACGCAATAGGCAACCAGTCCGATCATCGCTTCGACCGAGAGGTCGATGTTCCGGGTGATCATGACGAGGGCCTCGCCGACAGCCGCGACGGCGACGATCGACGCCAGGACGGCGACCTGGCTGAGGTTCGAGACCGTCAGGAACTGGGGGGCAGTGACCGACACGAGCCCACCGAGCACGAACATGATCGCGACAAGGCTGAGCTCGCGCTGGCGCGCGAGCGTGGACAACCAGTGTCCCCGGGTCCGTCCCGCGCCCACCGTGGCGGTCACGCCGGACTCAGCCATCGAGGCCACCGCCGGTGACGTTGCTGGTGGCTTCGGTGACCGCCGTCGGGTGGTCGTCGCCGGCCACGCTGCCGGTCG
>JANXWH010000012.1 GCA_025351245.1 Chloroflexota bacterium
CCGCCCGGTCGCCTTCATCGACCTGGGGCTTGACCGGAATCACGTCGGCGCTCCCGTAGTGGCCCCAAGCCGCACGGATCGCAGCCAGCGGCTTGCTCGCGTCCGCGGCTTCTTTCACTCGTTTCGCGCTATCGCGCACACGGCCGCAGGCGGGACACCCGAGTAACCGGACGAGCCGATCGCTCGTCGTCTTCGTCCAGCGGAGCGGCGGATCGGTCGCGCAGATCCAGCCCACGAGCTTCCCGTCGCTCGGACTCACCTCCCGCCGGCCGCCCTCGTTGGCTGGATCCCACTCGCGCAGGAAGAGCGGGAACTCACCCACAATCCGCCGGTGACAATGACGGACGGCGTCTTGGCGTCCGTGAGCGCGATCTCCGAGTAGCCGTTGAGGAAGTGGTAGATGTTCATGTCGAGCGCCTTGCGAGCGATCGTGCTCGCCTGCTTCGTTGTCCCGTAGCGGCGCTTCGCGGCTTGGACCGTCCGCTCGGCAAGGGCCGGTGCTTGTGCGTCACAGCCGGTTGGCAGAGCACCGATCTGATACGCCAATGGCCGCCGTGACAGACTGCTGTCAGCCTCGAACGCTGCCGTACGCTGCCGACCGCGCCCTCAGCCGCCCCGGGCGCGTCGCTTCGCGGCGCGCAGCCGCTCCAGCGTGTCGGCGTCGAGTCCCAGGGCCGCCGCCGAAGGCGTCGCGGCCACGGGGGCCGCCTCCGCCGCCGCGGCTGGTGCAGCCTCCGCCTCGGGGGTCGTCGGGAGATCGCGCCGGATCGCCGCCCGGGCGGCCGCCGAGCCGGCCCGATCCCGGGCCGCCAGCATCGCGGTCAAGCTCGCGGACCGGGCGGCGACCCGGCGATGCCGCCAGCCGGCGGCCCAGGCCCGGGCGGCTGCGACCTCGCGCCGACCGAGCAACACGCGCCGGAGGGCGACATCCAGCGGCCAGAGCAGCATCGCGATCACGAGCAGAAGCGGCCACAGGTCGGCGTAGTGGCTCGTCCGCGAGAGATCGTGCCGCCAGACGTCGCCCGGGGCGGCCACCACGGTCCCGCCCGTCGCGGAGCGGAGCGCCCCCAGGAGCGCCTCGTTCGTGCCGATCCGCCGGTACTCGGCGGCGGTCGGCGCAACGAGCCCCACGGTCCGCCCGAGCGGCGCCGTCCCGGGTCGCGTCTGGCTGAGCCGGATCGCGTAGGCACCCGGGTCCAGCGCCCCGAGCGGCGCCTCATAGACCCCGGGCGCGACCTGGACGAGCGTGGCATCGACCGGCTGGAGATCGGGCCCGACGATCTTCGCGGTCGTGGCGTAGAAGTCGCGCGGCGAGCCGTCCGCCTCGACGCTCTCGACGTGCAGCGTCGTTTGCTCGCCCCGGGTGTCGAACCGGGCTTCGATCCCGCCGGTCTCCTCGCCCGGGAAGGTCCAGGCCACGAGCTGGCTGGCGAACCGGCTGAAGTCGCGCCAGGGCAGCCAGTCCTTGGCCCAGCGACCGGTGGTATCGGAAGTCCAGGCCACCGACCTCCCGAGTCCGTACTGCCACTGGGCGAGGAGCGGGTCGTCCCGGCCCGTGACCAGGATCGTCTGGGCCGCCGCCTTGGCGGTCGTGCCGTTGTAGCCGAGGAGCGGCGGATAGCCCGCGTCGAGGCCGCGCAGGATCGGTGAAGAGCCGGTCTGGACCGGGTGGAACGGCTCCTCGACGATCTGCCGGCCGGCGACCTGCTGGGTTTCCTTGAGGAAGATGTCGGGGATCGACGAGGGGTTCACGGCCGGGTAGTAGCGCCCCCCGCCCTGGGCGGCCAGCTGGGCCAGCACCGGCGCGGCACCGCCGCCCGCCCCGACCGTCGATAGGGTGATGCCGGCCGCCTTCATCCGGGCCAGGATCTGGTCGTAGGCGCCGGAGCGGGACCACCCGTCGGTCAGCAGGATGATGTGGCGCCGGGTCGCGGTCGCCGTCTCGAGGGAGCCGACCGCCGCATCGAGTCCGGCGAGGATGTTCGTCTGGCCGTCCGGCTGGATCCCGGCGATCTGGTCCTGGAGGCTGGTCACGTTCCCGAGTGGCTGCGTCCGGACGACCCAGTGGGCGGCCTCGTTGAACCCGACGACCCCGATGCTGTCGGTCGCCCGGAGGGCGGCCACGGCCCGCAGGATCGCCTCCTTGCCGATGTCGACCTTGCGAACGCCCTGGATCGCGGTGCCACCGCTCTGGTTGAAGGTGTTGCAGTGGCAGGCAGCCATCGAGCCCGACTGGTCGATCACCACGACCAGGGCGATGTCGGGCTGCTTCGTCTTGTCGCGCACGCCCATGTCGACCGGGAGCGTCTCCTCGAGCGGCGTGTTCGTGTAGCCGCCCGCGCCGTAGCTGTGCGGCCCGCCGATCATCACGAGCCCCCGGCCAAGGTCCCGGACGTACGACCGGAGGGCGTCCATCCGGCGGTCGCCGAGATCGGTCCTGGGCACGTCGACGAGGACGACGCTGTCGTAGTTCGCGAGACCGGCGAGGTCGCTCGGGACAGCATCGGGGGCGACCAGGTCGGTGGTCTGGTGCTCCGTCGTGAGCGCTGCCACGAGCTCGGCTGCGACCTTCGCGTCGCCGGCCACCAGGAGGATCCGCGGCGGTCCCTTGACGATCGTGTCGGAGTCAGCCCGGTTGTTCTTCTCGAACGTGTCGCGGGCCGCCTCGACCACCGCCCGGAAGACGTGGAAGCCGGGCTCCGTCGGCTTCACCCGGAACGTCACGGCCGTCGCGCCGGCCGGCAGGTCGACCCGCTGGGTCGCCACGAGGCCGCCGTCGGCGAACAGTCGGACGGTCGCCGGCTGCGCGACGGTCGAGGTGATCGTCGCGGTCGCCTCGATCTCCTCGCCCAGCCGGCTGGTGGTCGGGGTCGTCAGCCGCTCGACCAGGACTTCGTCCGTCGCGGTCCCGCCAAGGAGCCGGGTCTCGATCTGGATCCCGCGGGAGGCCGCGAGGGCCGCGGCGTCCTGGCCGGTCCCGGTCGTGTCGTTCCCGTCCGAGAGGAGCACGATCCGGCGCTGGGCGTCGTCCGGGAACAGCGCCGAGGCGAGCCGCAGCGCCGCGCCGATATCGGTCGCCGAGCGGACAGGCGTCGAGGCGAGCCGGTCGATGTCGCGGACCTCGGCCGGCAGCCGCTCGACCAGGGCGTCCCGCCCGAACGCGACCACCCCGGCGAGGTCGTCCCTGGGCATTGCCGCGAGTGCCTCCCGGAGGAAGGCGAGCCCGCCCTCGTGCCCGGCGTTGCCGACAGAATCGGACAGGTCGACCACGAAGATGGTCGCCAGCCGGTCCACTGGCAGGATCAGCTGGAAGCCGGCGAGCGCCAACGTCAGTACGCCCAGGAGGATCGCCCGGACGAGGAGCGCAGCCCGCCGACGACCGATGCCAAGTCGGTGGCGTGCCGCGGCGTGCACGATCAGCGTCAGCCCGACGAGGATCGGGAGGAGCAGCAGGACCTCCGGCCGGTCGAGCGCGATGCCCATCAGGCGGCCCGCCGCCGGGGGAGCCGAGCGCCGATGGCTCGCCGGATCCGGACGAACCCGTCGCGCTCGTAGACGGCCCACTCGACCAGCAGGAGCCCGAGGACGGCGAGGAGCAACGGTCCCCACAGCTCGTCGCGGGCAGGCGCGCGAGGAGCGATCGGTCCGGCCCCGGTCGCAGGGCCGACCGATGCGCCCGGGCTGGTCGATGTCGCAGGGCTGGCTGATGCGCCCGGGTCGGTCGCCGGTCGAGCGCCCGAACCGGTTGCCACGATCGCCGCCGCGCTGCCGGGTGCGATCGTCGATTCCTCGACACTGAACAGGTCGACGGCGAACCGGATTGGGGCGTTGGGGTCGACCGGCGGTGCGCTCGCCGACGCGGCGACGGAGGCGCCCGGTGACGCCGCCGCGGGCGACGAGAGAGGTATTGCCGTGCCGGCCGGCGACCCGTCGGCGGCCGGCGACCCATCGGCGGACGGAGACGACGAGGCTCGGCCACCGGTGGGCCGGACCTCGTACACGCCGAGGGTGCCGGTGCCGCTGAAGGTGATCGTCGCGGCCCCCGGGGTGGCCGGGGCGAGATCGGTGGTCGAGCCATCCGGGGCCGTCACCCGCAGGCCGGTCGCGCCCGCCGGGATCGCGAGCTCGACCGGCGTGGCGGGCGCGATCGCGGTCGGAGGAGCGCCACTCCCACCCATCAGCTCGCCGGCCAGGTTCGAGATGAGGAGCGGGAAGGCCACCTGGAGCGGCAGGTCGGACTGCCGGGGGGCGAAGGCGAGCACGGCCGTCCGGAGGCCGGCCCGCTGGCCGGCGTACAGCAGGGGTGCCCCACCGGGTCCCGGCACGATCGTCCGGGCCCAGGCCGGGAGGACGAGCTTGCGCGCCGCGGCGATGTGGGTCGTCGCGAGGTCCACGAAGTGGAGGACGGGCTCTTCGGGGTCGAGCGTCCCGATCGTGGGCTCCTTGAGCGACCCGACGACCTCGCCGAGCGGCGAGCTCGAGGGCGGGTCGACCGCGAGGATGGCCGTTCGTGGGAGCTCGGCCGGGAGGGTCCCTTCGAACACGATCAGGTCGAACAGCTCGGGATGGGTCGCCGGTCCGTAGGCCTCCGGGGCCACCCCGTAAACCTCCGTGTCGGGCAGGTACGAGAGGGCCGTCGAGAGGTACGGGTCGCCGGCCCCGACGAGAAGGACTTTGCGGAGGCGGTCCGGCGGGACGACGGCCCAGGCCCGATCGTCGACGGCCAGGTCGTCAGGCGCTGCCGTGCCGTCGGCGCCGGCCGTCGGCGCACCGGTGCCGCCGCCGACGAGCCGGACCTCGACGACGCCCACGTCGCGCGGCAGGTCGTCGATCCCGACATCGCTCCGGGACTGCGGATCGAGCTTCACGTCGCGTGCCTCGAGAAGGCGACCGTCACCCCAGACCTCGAGCCGGCGGTCGGCCGATTCGAGATCGAGGTTCGCGATGCTCACGAAGATCGAGCGGGTGACCGACGAGGGAGCCGTCCGAACCGCCAGCGCGACGATCGCCTGGTTCCGGCGACCCCGACCGACCCGGAGGACCTTCACCGGGGCGTCGACCCGGACGTCCGGCGGCCTGGCGAGCGCGGCATCGGTCGCCACCACGATCTCGGCATCCGCCACCCGCGAGGCGAGGCCACCCGCGAGGCGGAGGGCATCGGCGAGGTCTCCCGCGGCCGGCTCGACGACGAGGTTGCCGACGGCCTGCCGGATCCGGCCGAGGTCCGTCGTCCCATTCGCGATGACCCGGGCCGTGGAGCCGGCCGCGATCACGCTCACCGAGCCCCCACTCGGGAGGTCCCGGAGCGCGTCGAGCGCCGCCTGCTTCGCGGCTTCCAGACGGTTCGGGAAGACGTCGGTCGCCCCCATGCTCGCGCTGGTGTCGATGACCAGGACGATGTCGCGGGCGAGGCCGGCCGGTCGCTCGACGAACGGGCGCGCGGCAAGGACCGCGAGGATCGCGACCAGCAGAAGCTGGAGGAGCAGCAGAAGACTGCGCCGCAGCCGCTGCCATGGCGCGTTCGCCTCGACATCGGCCACGAGCCGCTGCCAGAGGAGCGTCGACGGGACGACGTGCTCGTCCCGGCGGAGCTTGAGGAGGTAGAACGCGACGACGAGCGGGATGAAGGCCAGGCCCGCCAGCGCCAGCGGCGCGATCAGCGGCATGCTGGATTCGCGGCGCTCAACCCGCCACCTGGCGACGCCGCAGCTCGGCGAAGACCAGGTCGGCGATCGGCAGGTCGGACCCGACAGGCACGTAGCTCGCCCGGCGCTTCACGGCGAGCGCGGCGAATCCGTCGCGCCAGGTGGCCAGCCGGGTCCGGTAGTCGTCGAGCGTCGACAGGTCGACCGTCACGTCGACGCCCGCGCCGGTCTCGGCATCGACGAGCCGGAGGTCGCCCTCGAGGAGGGGGTCGAGCTCCTCAGGGCTCAGGACGTGGATGATGACGAGCTCGGAGCCCGTCGCGGCCAGATCCCGGATCACCCGATCGGCCGAAGGGTCGAGGAGATCGGAGATGAGGATGACGAGACCCCGACCGCGGAGCTGGGCGCCGGCGTGGCGGACCGCCGCGAGGAGGTCCGTCGGTCCGTCGGCCGGTCCGATCGCCGAGAGCTCGGCAAGCAGGCGGAGGACCCGCCCCGAACCACGGAGCGCGACATGCCGGCGGGCGGCTCGGCCACTCAGCGCGCTGACGACCACCCGGTCCTCCGAGGCGAGCCCGATCGTCCCGAGGGCGGCGGCCGCCCGCTTGGCGAACAGGAGCTTCTCCGGTCGGCCGCTCGCCATCGACGCGCTGGCATCGACGAGGATGCTGATGGTGACGTCCTCCTCCTCGACGAACAGCTTCACGAACAGCCGCTCGAGGCGGGCGTAGACGTTCCAGTCGAGCTGGCGAAGATCGTCGCCCAGGGTGTATTCGCGGTAGTCGGCGAATTCGACCGAGCGGCCCCGCTTGACGCTCCGTCGGCCGCCCTTGAGCCCGCCCCGAACGGGCTGCCGGAGGAGGAGCTTCAGGCGCTCGAGCTGGCGGAGGAACGTCTCGTCGAAGACGGTCGGGTCGAGGGCGTTCTCGAGCTGGGCCGGACGCGTGCTACGGAGGCCGACGACCGCGGCTGCCGACGAGCCGTCGGGCGGCGGGGAGGCAGCCAGCGGTTCCATCACAGTCCGACCCTCGGGTCCTGGAGCTACTCGACGCTCGGCGGGGCGAGGCTGTCGAGGATCGTCCGGATCACCGCCTCGCTCGTGATGCCCTCCGCCTCGCCCTCGAAGTTGAGGATGAGTCGGTGCCGGAGCGCGGGCAGGGCCGCTGCCCGGATGTCCTCGATGGCCACGTTGAACCGGCCGTCGAGCAGGGCTGCGATCTTGCCCGCGGCGACCAGCGCCTGGACGCCCCGCGGCGAGCCGCCGTAGCGAACGTAGTCGCGGACGAGCTGGGGTGCGCGGGGCTGGTCGGGATGGGTGGCCGCGAGGAGCGCGACCGCGTAGGCGGAGACGTGCGGGGCGATCGGGACGGCGCGGGCCAGGCGTTGCATCTCGACGAGCTCGGCGGCGGTCGCGACCTTCTCGACCTGCGGTGCGTCGGCGCCGGTCGTGCGCTCGACGATGACCGCGAGCTCTTCCTCGCTCGGGAACGGGACGAGCACCTTGAAGATGAAGCGGTCGAGCTGGGCCTCCGGGAGCGGGTACGTCCCCTCCATCTCGAGCGGGTTCTGGGTGGCCAGGACGAAGAATGGGGCGTCCAGCGGATAGCGGTTCCGGGCGACCGTGACCTGGTGCTCCTGCATCGCCTCGAGCAGCGCCGACTGGGTCTTGGGAGTCGCCCGGTTGATCTCGTCGGCCAGCACGAGGTTGGCGAAGATCGGGCCGGGCTGGAACCGGAAGACGCGCGAGCCGCCCTCCTCGATGAGGATGTTCGTCCCGGTGATGTCGGCCGGCATGAGGTCCGGAGTGAACTGGATCCGGCTGAACGTGCAGTCGACGACGTCCGCGATCGTCCGGACCAGCAGCGTCTTGCCCAGGCCCGGCACGCCCTCGAGGAGGGCGTGCCCGTTCGCCAGCAGGCAGATGAGGGTCTGGCGGATGAGGTCGCGCTGGCCGACGATGACCCGGCCGACCTCGCGCTCGATGGTGTTCGCCCGCTCGGCGAAGGTATCGGGGGAGAGCGGGGCGGCTGCGGTCGCCCCGGCCGTCCGGCTGCTGTCCATCGCGGCTCCTTACTTCGAGGGGTCGAGCGAGCTGAAGTAGTCGCGCACGTAGTCCTTGGCCGCGAGCGGGATGTAGCTGCGGTCGAGCGACGTGAGCGCGTAGTCGTGGAAGTCGGCGTAGACCTGCTCGTACGGCGTCAGCGCGGGGTTCCCGGTCCCCGTCCCTGTCTGGTTGCCCTGGGTCGTCTGGCCGTCCCCGCCGGTGCCGGCGACGTAGGATGGATCGCCGGGCTTGCCGAGCCGGTCGAAGGGCGCGAAGATGGTCCGCTGGTCCGCCCCGACGACCGACGGCCTGTTGCCCGACGTCGGGCCGCGGAAGCCGCTCGAGCTGCTGATCCCGGAACCGAGATAGCGCGCGTTCGAGCCGCCGCCCCCGATGCTGCCCTGGCCCTGGCCCTGGCCCTGGCCCTGGCCCTGCCCGGTCCCCGGGCTTCCGCCCGTCCCCGGGCCCTGCCCGGCACCCTGGCCCTGCCCGGCACCTTGGCCCTGCCCCGTCCCCGGGCTTCCGCCGGTGCCCTGACCGGTGCCCGGGCTCTGCCCGCCGGTACCCGGGCTCTGTCCGGCACCCTGGCCCTGCCCGGTCCCCGGGCTCTGCCCCGCCTGGGCCAGGCCCGGTCGCCCCGCATTCGCCAGGTTGCGCCGCGTCTCCTGGAGACGGGCGGCCGCGCCGGTGAGATCCCGGTTCAGGGTGACCTTCCGGTCGGCGCCCTGGACGGTGTCGGCGAGACGGCCGATGGCGTCCTTCGCCCCGGCGATATCGCCAGTGGCCAGGCTCCTGGCCGCATCGCCCGCGGCGACACCGGCCGAGCCGTCGGCCTGGCGCGCGGTCGACTGGAGTCCCGCGAGCTGGTCCGCGAGCTGCTTCCGTTCGGCCGAGGTGAGGTTGTCGAGCCTGGCGGCCAGGTCACGGAGGTCCTGGGCCGCGGTGGCGGGATCGCCGGCCCTGTTGGCGTCCGGCCGCCCGGTCGCGGCGTTCGAAAGCCCCCGGCTGAGCGACGCGAGGGCCGCGCCACGCTGCTCGGTCGACGGATCGATCTGGGCGCGAAGCTCTCCCTCGACGCTGCCGACCTTCGCCAGGGCCGCGTCGAGATCGCCCGGACGGTCCCGCAACAGCCTCGCGAGGTCCTTCAGCTGTTGAGCGACCTGCGCTCGTGGGTCGTCGGGCGTCCGTGCCTTCGCCGCGAGGTCGTCGGCGATCCGCTCGACCTTGTCTGCCTGCCGAGCCGTCTCGTCGCGGAGCCGGCGGTCGTCGGCGATCCGCTGATCCTGGGAGTTGGGGAGCAGCAGGAGGGGCACGAGGAGGACCAGGCCGAACACGGTGGCGGCAGCCGTCCGAAATGGGACCGGAGGACGGAAGATCGTCGGTTCCGTGCTGCGCAGGACACACAGGGCGTCGGTCCGCTGGCGGGCGACGAAGCCAGGATCGAGGCCTGGCTCGACGGCGAGCGCCAGGGCGCTCGCCGTCCGGTCGCGGAGTCCGGCCTCGCGATCCAGTGCGAAGGCCGTCTCACCGACGGAGGGCCGTGCGCGGGCCGCGAGGACCCCGAGGACGGCGACGACGACGACCGGGATCGCCAGCCCCACCGACGGAGCGACTTCGAGCGGCGTCACCCGGGCCATGGCCCAGAGGACGATCTCCGCGCCGACGGCAACCGCACCCACGATCCAGGCGCGCCGGACGGCGCGCCGGATCCAGAGTCGGCGTCGGTAAGGGAGGAGGCCAGCCCGGATGGCGGCGAGATCCGGATCGGCGACTGCGGCGCGTGCTCCCCGGGGCAGGGGATCCGGCGGTGGGGTCGGCGCTGGGAGGTGCGGGGCGGCGCGGTGACCGAGGCGGCCGAGGCGGCCGAGTCGGCGACCGATCATGAGCTCGCCTCCTTCGCCCCTTCCGGTCCCGGTCGGACGTCAGGGGTCGTCTCCGGGTCGGGTGCCGCAGTCGGGTCCCGACCGATGCCGGGATCGGTCGCCGGACCCACGGTCGGATGGGTCGCCGGACCGCCGACGGTTGTGCCGGCCGTGGCGGCCGTGGCGCGCCGGCGTCGGAATGGCCAACCCGGTCGCCACCGCCGAGTGGGACTGACCATCTGGACGCTGGCGACGATGAGCACGAACGAGACCACGAGCCAGGCGAGCGCCGCGTGCGGCCAGAACGTGTCGTGAGCGACGCCGAACGCGGCATCCGCGGCCACGGCGATAGGGACCGGTACCGGGGCCAGGACGCCGCCGCCCTTGACGATCTGGGCCGGTGCCGGGCCGGTGACGACCCCACCGCCGACGTTGACCCCGCCGCCGTTCGCGATCACGTTCGGGTCCCGCCCCGTCACCGTCGCGATGATGGAGCACGTACCTCCGAACCCGGTCTCCGTCCCGCAGAAGACGTCCGCGATGCTGACGAACGGGTTGAGCCATAGGAGGGCCTCCGGCGGATACTGCGGCCGGGTCGCGGCCGGACCCTGGACCACGTTTCCATCGGGACCAGTGACCACGGGTCCCTGCGCGATGATGCTTGACTGGTTTCCAAGCGAGCCCCAGAACACCCAGACGAGTCCCGTCCCGAACGTCACAAGGAGGACGAGCGCGTAGGTGATGACCGTTGCCGGCTGGGTCCGTCGCGCGAGCGAAGAACAGAAGACGCCGACCGACCCGAGCCCAAACGCGGTCACCATGAGGACCAGGTAGCCCTTGACGAGGTCCTCGGGGCCCGCCCCTCCGTAGACGAAGACGAGCGCCGTCAGTGGGACGGAGGCCACGATGACCAGGAACAGGTAGACGAGGGCGGAGAAGAGCTTGCCCAGGACGATCGCCAGTGACGAGATCGGCGTGGTGATGAGAAGGTCGATCGTCTGCTTCTCGCGCTCGAGGCTGATCGCGCCCGCGGTGAACGAAGGGGCGAGGACGATGACGATGACCATCTCGAGGACGAGCAGGGCGGCGAAGACCCCCTGGCCGATCTGGGCGGAGGCATTGGTGGATCCGCCGAACGAGTTCGCCAGGCTCCGCTCGGCGATCGATTCGATCATCCACGCAACGCCGGCGATGAGCGTGAGGTAGACGGTCAGGACGACGAATGCCCGGCGACCACGCATGCGACCGCGGAGCTCCTTGACGCCGATGGCCATGATCCCGCCGAAGCGTTGACCCACCGACCGACCGAGCCGGCTCGCCGATCGCCCGAACCGACCCGGCGGCCGCTCCGGCCTGACAGGTGCGATGCCGATCGTCGCGCTCATCGGACCCTCCTCACGCCGCCGCCCCCTTCCTTGCCACGGCCGTGCCGTCCTTCACCGCGTCCGGCTCGTCGACCGCCGTGACCTGCAGGAACAACTCCTCGAGGTCGCTCGCCGCCCGGGCGAACGTGATCACCCGGAGGCCGGCCGAGATCGCTTCGGCCAGGAGTCGGGCCGATCCGGCATCGTCGCCCCGGAACCCGATCTCGATGGTGCCGTCGTCGAGCAGGCTCGCCGCTGCCACCTCGGCATCCCGCTCGAACCAGGCCCGGGCCGCCTCCGCGGCCTCGCCGTCGCCCAGGACGCGGACCCGCAGCACCGCTCCGACCCGGAGCCGTCGCTCGATGTCGGCGACGCGCCCGGAGACCAGCACCCGGCCGCGGTCGATGATGGCGATGCTCGTACACAGCTCCTCGAGCTCCGGGAGGATATGGCTGCTGATGAGGATCGTCTTGCCCAGGTTCCGGAGCTCGCGCAGGAGCTCGCGCAACTCGACCCGGGCCCGCGGGTCCAGGCCGGACGCGGGCTCGTCGAGCAGGAGGACCTGCGGGTCGTGGACCAGGGCGTGGGCCAGGCAGAGCCGCTGCTGCATACCGCGCGAGAGGGTCTGGACGTAGGCATCGCGTTTCGGGGCCAGGTCGACGAGCTCCAGCAGGTCGGCCACTACCCGTCGTCGCCGGGCGGCCGGCAGTCCGTGGCAGCGCCCGAAGAAGTCGAGGTACTCCCAGACTTTCATGTCGTCGTAGACGCCGAAGCTGTCGGGCATGTAGCCAATAACCTGCCGGACCGCGTTGGGGTTGCGGCGCACGGACGCCCCGGCGATCTCGGCATCGCCCGCCGACGGGACGAGCAGCGTGGCGAGGATCCGGAGGATCGTCGTCTTGCCGGCCCCGTTCGGTCCGACGAGCCCGAAGATCTCGCCCTCGGCGATGTCGAGGTCGAGGCCCGCGACGGCCAGCGTCCTGTTGTATCGCTTGGTGAGGCCCGTGGTCCGGACGATGTGGCTCATCGGACCTCCCCGTCTATCCGGACCGCGAACTGGAAGCCGACGCTGTCGGTCCGGTCGTTGACGAAGCGGACCAGCACGCTGCCGGTGGTCGGGTCCACGTATCGCTCGGGATCCTTGATCGACACTGGCACCCCGCCGCCGAGGTGCGGCAGGCGGACCCAGGCGCCGGCGGTCCGATCGAACAGGTCGACCTCGGGCAGGCCGTCGAAATTCGGGCCCGTCCCAGGGCTGGAGGTCGGTGCGGGACCGACCGGCTCGATCGTGCCGCTGCCCACGCCGATGTCGGCGCCCCCCTTGAACTGGTCGGCGCCCGCGTTGAATTGGAGGGCGAGGCGCGTGGCCCGGATGGAACCGTCGAACGAGACGGGCCGGTAGGCCACGGTCACGCTGCCCTGCCCGAAGTTGAGATCCCTCGGCCCCTTGTTGAAGACGGCCGTGTCGCTCGCCACGACGGTGCTCCGGACGAGGTCGAGCCCGAAGGAGACCGCACCCTGGACGCGCATGGAGGCAGGGATGAGGTAGAGGACGGTGCCCGTCCGTCGCGGCTCGCGGCCCTCGACATTGACCGCAAGCGGATCGTTCGATCCCCAGCCGAGGACGACCGGGCCGTCCGCGTTGAGCATGCCGGAGGGCCCGAAGTTCGGGTCGAACGACAGCTGGTCGATGATCGCGCGACGGGTCATGGCTCGGCTCGTCGCGTCGGTCGAGCGACCGGGATCGCCGAAGAAGACCTGACCGATGAGCTTGTCCGAGAGTGGTTGGCCGAAAGGGTCGCCCCCGGCCCCGGCCACGACGTCGACCGTCGCGCTCGCGCCCGGCCCAAGGTCGCCGAGCGTGGCCGCGCTGGCTCCGAGCACCACCGCGACGCCTTCGACGGTGCTCGACGAATGGTTCGTGACGGTCCCCTTGAGGTGGCCGTTCTCGAGCCGGAGGTCGATCGCGAGGTTCGGGGCCGGGAGCGGCGTGTCCGCTCGGATGGTGCGGATCGAGCTGAACCCGACGGCGAGATCGCGGACCCGAGCGGGGTCGCCCTGGAGGACGTCGAGGGAACCTGCCCCCGGCATGCCGCCCGTTTCCTGTGATATCGGGGTGGACAGGAGGGCCCCGCCAGGGACCTCGAGCTGGTAGGTGCCCCGCCCGGGCGAGAAGATACCCAGGTAGACCTGGCCCTGGCCGGCGTCCGTGCCCGGGGCGCCCCGCACGATCGCAACCTCGTTGACGAGGATGTCGGTCCCACGGAGCGAGGCCCCAAAGACATACGCCGCCACCGCGAAGACGCCGATCAGGACGGGCATCGTGAGCCAGGCGAGCTCGCGCCGCCCGAGGCGGCGCAGGACGAGGTAGTTGACGGGGCCGATGAGCACGATGTAGGCGATCAGGAGGGCGAACAGCCCGCCGATCGGGGGGAGCGCCGCTGCCTGCAACGACAAGACGGCATTGACGAGCTGGCTGTCGTCGGAGCCGCTGGTGAAGATTGCCGAGCCGGAACGGGTTGGGAGGACGCGCCGCCAGATCACTGCGTCGGCTTTCGAGTCGGCGATCCAGGGGGTCGTCGGGTCGAAGCCCAGGATGGTCACCGATCCGTTCCCGAACGTCAGCTCGGCGGCCACGACCCGGTCGCCGACGATGGCCAGGGGCCGACCCGCCCCGGCGGGTCCGCCGAGCGCGGTCAGGTCCGTGGCGGTCGACGGCAGTTCGCCCAGCAGCGTCCCGAGGGCGCTGGCGGGCAGGTCGACTGTCGCGCTCGGCCGATAGGGAAGGAGCTCGTCGGGGAACGCCGACAGGAGGCCCGGACCGCCGGTACCGCCGACGATGACCAGGCGGCCCCCCTGGGCGATCCAACCGCGGAGCGCACCGAGCTGTGCCGGGTTGAGGTCGCTCGCGTCGACGTCCTGCCAGACCAGCCGGTCGATCGCGCTGAGTGCTTCGACCCGCTCCGGGAGGGTGTTGATCGTGAGCGCGACAATCGCCGGCGGGACGGTATTCGGGGCCGCCAGGACGCCGAGATCGCCGATGATCCTGTCCGGGCGCTCGGCCACGACCCCGACGAGGAGCTGCGAGGGATCGGCCGCCACGAACGCGACCTGGCGCGTGGCGACAGGCTTGCCCGCCGCCACGACCGCGACTTCGAGATGATCGCCGAAGGCCGGCGGCTGGGCATACAGGGTGTACCGCTTCCGACTGCCGGTCGGCAGGTCGACGGGGGTCCCGAACCGGGTCTGGCCCTGGACGCCGCCTGTCAGGCGGAGCTCCCCGCTCACCGGCTGGCCGGCATTCTCGAGGTCAACCTGGATGGCCATCCAGGTGCCCAGTCGGGCGTGCCCGTCGAGCAGGGCCCGGGCGGTCATCGTGAGCGGATCGGCCGCGACCGCCGAGCCGGCGCCGAACCCGGCCGCGGCGATGACGAGCGCGGCGAGGGTCGACCTGAAGAGAGCGTCGCCGCCGGTACGCAGGGCACAGGCGAGGCTGGTGGCACGACGACCGGACACAGGGATCCTCACGACCGGTGACGACTGGTCGGTTGCAAGACGTCGGCGACCTCCCGGAAGTTGCGCCGCGCCCGACGCCAGCCTAGCCTACCCGTGCCCGGGAGCCTGCTCCGTCGGCGCGGTCGCGAGCGCGGCGCGCCGGGGGCCGGTACTTGACCTCGGTTCGCCCCTTGCCCTGCGCCAGTCCGGCGTTGATCGGCGCGAGAGCGCCCCAACCCACCGCGTAGCCGGACTGGTCTGGCATCTGTCACCTCCTCAGGTCGCCGCGTTCCGGAAAGCCGACCAGTCCGGGATCGGACGGCTGAAGAGCAGCGTGCCAGCCATGGACAGCAGCGGCAGGACGGCCAAAGCCGCCACGACCTCGGGCAGCGGGACCACCAGCGGAGCGCCGCGACTCGAGAGCAGGCCCCAGACGGGCAGCAGCCCGGCGGGTACGGCGAGGGCTCCGGCGAGCACTGCAATGACGCCGGCGCGCGCCGCTGCGATTCGTCGCCGAAGTCGAGGCTCTGCGCCGAGAGCAAGGAGGGTCCGCTGTTCGGGCCGCGACTCCGCCTCGCCGAGGGCCACGGCCAGCCCGGTGACGCTCAGGGCGAAGAGCAGGCTCGCAATGAGCATCGCCATCCGGAATGCCTCGCCCGGACGCGAGGGACCGCGCGACGCGTCTGCCCGCGTGCCGGGGTACTGAGCCGCGATGGTCGCCGCACGAGCCAGGTCTGCATCCGTCACGGGATGCCCCAGGCGGATGACATACCGGTCGCTCGAACCGGCCGACACACCCAGTCGCGTCGCCGTCTCTGCTGACAGGACAGCCCCGGGCAAGTCGCCCGCCCCGATCCCGATGACGGCCACCCGAGCCGGGAGCGTGAGGCTGTCGACTTCGGCGCCTTGGTTGTCCATCACGTGGACCGTCACGCGCGCCACGTCGGTCGGTTTCTCGGCCAGGAGCACGACGGCGCCGCCCAACAGGTCGGAGGTCGCCGACTCTGCGCCCAGGGCCTTCAGCAGCTCGCCGTCGCCGACGGTGACGTTCTGAATGCCCAGGTTGGGATCATGGCTGTCTCCGGGCGAGATCCAGACCGAACGGTCGGCGCTGCCCGCCCCGAGGATGGGGCCAGCGGCGATCGCCCCGAGCTCCCGGGCGGCCTCCGGTCCGCCGTGGGCCACGCCTTCGCCCTGCATGAAGATCTGATCGGGCAGGAGCCACGGCCGCCATCTGGCCGCCGTGGTCGCGTCCTGGCTGGCTAAATACGCGGCAAGCGCGACGGTGACCGCGAAGCTCGCCAGGAGGGCCGTGACGATCGGCCCGTTGCGCGATCGCGCTCGGGCCGTGTCGCGGAGAGCGATGCGGCTGGCCAGTGGCAGCCGGGCGGCCGGCTTTTCGAGCCGCTCGAGGAGCCACGGGCTGCACGCTCCGAATCCCAGCGTGCCGAGGATGGCACCGGCGAGGAGCAGGAGGCTGCTCATCGACCCCTGGTCCCGCAGGCGCATCGCCGCGCCGCTGCTCGTCAGCGCGATCGCGATGCCGATCATGACGATTCCCAGGCTGAGGGTTCGCCGAGCGGGCGCCGGCCCGGGACGGCGCCCGGACAGGGCCGTGAGCACCGGCAGCCTGGCTGCCGTCCAGGCTGGCACGAGAGCGGCGACGAGGGCCGCGAACAGGCCGATACCCCCGGCAACGAGGATCCATGGGGGCGCGACGCCGATGGGTGGGTTGCGTCGATCGGTCAGCTGATCGAGCCACGGCGAGACAGCCAGCGCGCCTCCCACGCCGACGATCACGCCGGTTAGGACGCCCAGCCCGCCGAGCAGCGCGCCTTCGGCCATGACCGTGCCAGCGAGGTCGCGGGGCTCTGCGCCGGTCGCCGCGAGGAGACCCAGCTCGCGCTGGCGCCGTCGGATGCTGACCGCGAAGGCCGCCGATGCGACGAGGGCCGCCTCGAGCAGGGCGAGACCGCCCAGCAAGACGATCGCCGGAGTCGGCCCCGCGTTCGTCATCGTGGCTGCGCCGCGGGACGTCGACTGGAAGAGGGCGCTGCTCGGTCCCGCGATGTCTGTCCCCAGGTCCAGGCTCGCGACGTCCGTCCCAGGCGGCAGCCCGACCAGCCAGTTTGTCTGCCCCTGAGCCGCCGCCGCCGCCGCCGCGGAAACATCCTGGAGCACGACGCGGGCCTTGAGGTCGAACTGATCCTCGACGAGGCCGACGACGGTCGGAGAACCCAGCCCCTTGAGGGTGATCGAGTCGCCAATCCCGACCGCCGCGAGGCTCGCCACCGAGGCGCTGATCGCCACCTCTCCCGGGTTGCGGGGCGGACGGCCATCGACGATCGCCAGCATCCCCTTGGCAAGGCCACCGAGGTCGATCGATCGGAGGGTCACCGACGCCTCCATTCCCGGCAGGACCAGTCGGCCTTCCGCAACGCGGACGGGTTCGACGCGGCTCCCGGATGGCAGTGCTGCCCGCAGCGCGTCGCTGGTCGCTCCGGAACCGGCTGAATAGACGAGGAGGTCGGCCTCGCCCATCTGGTGGGTGACACTCCGCTCCGGCGTCGGCGTGACCGTCTGGACGATGGTCGCAGCGCCGAGCATCGCCGCCACCGGCAGCATCACGAGCAGGCTGATCAGGAGGCTGCGCCAGCGGCTTCGGCCGATGTTCCGGCGGGCGATCCGGACGACAGCCCGGGTGCTCGTCGCGTTCATGCGGCATCCGATCCGGAGGTGGCGAGCTCAGGACGGGACGCGGAGGCAGTGAACTCCGGACTCGGTGCCGGGCGCGCCTCGTCCACGATCCTTCCATCGCGCAGGAAGACGACGCGATCCGCCCATGCCGCGTGCGCGGCGTCGTGGGTGACCAGGATGCCCGTGCCGCCCTCGTTGCAGTGAGCGCGGAGCAGTCGCATCACGGACTCGCCGGTGATCGAGTCGAGCGCGCCCGTCGGTTCATCGGCCAGCACGATTCGGCGCCCTCCGACGAGCGCCCGAGCGATCGCGACCCGTTGCTGCTCGCCGCCCGACAGGTCGTCGGGGAAGCGGTCGCCGAGCTCGGTCAGTCCCACCGAGGCGAGCACCGCCTCCGCGGCGGTGCGGGCTTCACCCGGAGAGCGGCCGTCGAGCTCGAGCGGCAGGGACACGTTCTCGCGGGCCGTGAGGCCGGACAGCAGGTTGAGGTCCTGGAAGACGTAGCCGACGGTGCGTCGTCGGAGGACGGCGAGCCCGCGGGGATTCAGGGCGCCAACGTCCTGGCCCGCCACGATGACCCGGCCGCGGCTCGGTCGATCGAGGCCGCCGACGAGCGAGAGCAGTGTCGTCTTGCCCGAACCGCTCGGGCCCATGATCGCGACGAGCTCGCCCGCCGCGACCGACAGGTCGGTCGGGTGAAGGGCGACGACTTCGGTGTGGCCGCTTCCGAACCAGCGAGTCGCGCCTTCGAGCTGGACGAGGGTCGTCATCGAGCGGCCTCCTTCCGCGGACGAGTCACGTGCCGGATCCGGGCCTCGGAGGCGTCCAACCATCGAACCTCCGCCTCGGTCCGGAAGATCAGGGCGTCGAGCAGGATCAGGAATGCGAGGTCCTTCTCCGGATCCGCCTGCGCCTTCCGCCGGGTGTAGGCCTGGAGCTGCTCGACCGACGCCGTCCGCTGGCGCTGGAGAACCTCCGTCACGTCGACGTCGCTGGCCGCCACCGCGAGCAGGACCTTGATCGTCAGCTCATCACGGGACGGTCCCTCGGGCACCACCGGCGTGGCGAACCAGGCCTCGAGTTGGGTCCGCCCGGCGCCCGTGATCCGGTAGTCGCGGCGATCGCCGCCCGAGCTCGCCGCCTCGACGAGGCCGTCCCGCTCGAGACGCTGAAGGGTCGTGTAGACCTGGCCGATGTTGAGTGCCCACGAGCTGCCAGTCCGGCGCTCGAAGGCAGTCTTCAGTTGGTAGCCGTGCGTCGGCGCCTCCGCAAGCAGTGCCAGGAGCCCGTACCGGACCGACATGCGTCCTTCCCTCCTGGTGGGCACGTCCCGGCCCGCTCGCCGCGCATCATACATACTCGGTATGCATCGCACAAGAAGGCGGCGAGGTGAGAGCGGCGGCGGGGAGGCCTGAGGTCCACGGGGACGGGCGGCTCACATGGCAAGATCCTGATCGGCCGACCGAGCATCGCACGGTGATAACGGACAGCGTCACGGCCGACGCTGGTCACGAGGACCGATCTTGTGAAGCACGACATCTTCGCGCCTGGGTTGCCGGACCAGTGAAGGATCCTGGCCCGGCAATGGTTCTCGGGGATTGCGCCGATCCTGTGCGAATCGGGGTCGGCTAGCGTGTACAGAGGGATGACCACCAACCCGTCGTTCGACGAGCGCTTTGTCGACGTCCACGCGGGCTGCTGGACGCCCGTGTTTCGGTTCGCGCTCGCCCTCACGAACGACTGGGACGCGGCCGAGGACCTGGCCCAGGAGGCCTTTTCGAGACTGTGGATTCACCGGACCGATATCGACTGGAACCGACCGCTTCTTCCGTGGCTGCTGACGACGACGCGGCGGCTCGCCTTCGATCGTTTCCGGCGAATCCGTCGGGCTCTCGCTCGCGGGCGCCGCGATGAGGCGCGAACGCTCGACGGTGACGATCGCATCCGGTGGCTCGACGTCCAGCGATCGATCGCCGGGCTGGCACCGCTTGATCGCGCCGCGCTGACGATGGTGGCGGTCAGCGGGCTGAGCTACGACGAGGCGGCCGAGGTCCTCGGGACGACGGCCGGTGCGGTCCGGGCTCGGGTCAGTCGCGGTCGCCGCCGGCTGGGGGACGAGACCGAATGAGCGACAACCGGCGGAGTACGCGGATCCTTGCCGCGTGGGCAAATGTGTCGGCGCGGTCGAAGGCCCGGCCGAG
>JANXWH010000117.1 GCA_025351245.1 Chloroflexota bacterium
GGCCCGGGGATGCGGCGCCCGACGCGGCGTCCGGCGCGTGGCCCGGGGATGCGGCGCCCGACGCGTGGCCCAGCTCGTGGCCCGGGGATGCGGCGCCCGACGCGTGGCCCAGCTCGTGGCCCGGGGATGCGGCGCCCGACGCGTGGCCCAGCTCGTGGTCGTTCATCACCCGGAGCATACGCGGTGACGATGCCCCTGACCCGAGGACCAGCCGGGTCTCCATCCGGTTGCCTCCGATGAGGTACCAGGTGTCGTGGCCAGCGGACGGAGCTTCTTGCGCCGCGCCGCCGTCCAGTCTTCTTGCGGGATAGAGTGCGGATGATCCGTGGGATGTCCCTGGCCTCGTGATCGTGGCGTAGGTCGTCGGCTCCCGCGTCGACACCCAGGCCAGGGAGCGTCCCGAGGCGGCTGCCATGTTGTGGCGACGGTTGTAGCGGAAGACGAACTCATCGAAGTCTGCGGCGAGATGGCGAGGCGTGACGCCCTTGAGGGTGCCGATCAGGAAGGCGTCGGGACCCGCGGGGCGCGGCCTTCCCGGCGTGGGTTCGTTCCGGGCGACGCGTCAGTGTGGGCACGGCCAGGGTCGGGCGGCCAGGCGCGCCGGCCGCACTCAGGGTGCCGCGGTGCCAGGCGCGGGCCGCGCCCCCGAGCGCGCGCCCTCCCCGCGGCCGGTTCTTCCGAAATACGCGCCCAGTTCGTACTACGGAGGATCGCGAGCGGCGGGGGTCGCGTTCCGAGGGCTGGGCTGCCCGCGCCCGTGCTCAGGAGCGGCGCGGCCGGACCCGTGAGGCGCCCGGGAGCGCTGGCGACGACTCGATTCGTCCCGTAGTACGAACCCTGCGCGTAGGCCGGAGAAACCACAGGCCTTGACGGTCTCCGGTCGGGCCGCGACGGTCGCCGGTCGGGCTCTCCAGCCAATGACGCAGCGCGACGGTCCTGGTCCGGTTGAGCACGGTCCCCGCGGTCGTCGAGACCTGGTACCCGCACGAGGCGCACTCGCGTCGTCGGCGAGCCGGGCAGCGATCAGGCGTTGCGCGGTCCGCGCCGCGTGCAGGGGAAGCCGTCCGGCCGGCAGCGGAAGCCGTCCGGCCGGCGGCACTCGGCCAGGAATGCCTCGGAGGCCTCCTCGGTGGCAAAGCCAGTCAAGAGCGCCGCTGCCACTCGATCGGCGTTCGCGGGAAGCTCGGGCGAGGCACCCGCGCGAAGCTCGGGCGAGGCACCGACCGACTCGACATCTTGCCCTGACCGGAGGCAACCGGATGGGTACATTGTCCGGTTCCTCTTCCCCGACGCAGGGGCCGCTACCTGCGCAAGCACCCCCGCCCCGGGATGCCGTTACGGGTTGAACCAGTCGGCCGAGCCGAGCTCCGCGTCGGCGTCGAGCTCCGCGCGGGCCGCGGAACGCGCCGCCTGCGCGCGGACCCGTGCCAGCCGGTCGTTGCCGGCAGCCGCCATCGCGCCCGCCCACGCGTCGTCGGCGAGCAGGGCACGGAGCGCTCCGAGGTACGCGTCGGCACACGCCGCCACGAGGTTGACATGGCGGGCGGCCCCCGGGTAGCGGCCCGTTGCGCGTTCGCCGGACCCGCCGGCCGGCGGCTCGATGACCAGCTCCACGAGCGCGTCCGCGGCCGCGGTCTCGCCGATCGCGTGGACGTCGAAGGAAACGAGGCGAACGCGGCCGCCCAGCACGTCCTCGAGCGCGGCATCCAGCGCGTCGAAGAGCGCACCGATTGCGCCGGCGCTCTCCGCGGTGCCCTCCCACTGCGAATCGCCGGCGGCGAGCACCACCGCGGCCCGCGACCCCGTCGCGCGCTCGGAGCCGGAGCCCGTCGTCATGGTCCAGCGGCGGAGGTGCAGCGGCCCGCCCGTCACCTCGCCCGGAATGTCGCCCGTCGGCTCGCTCATCGCGCGCCTCCTCCGCCGGTCGGCGCGGTGAAGTGGCGCTCGTCGCGCCGCCGCAGCTCCGCGCCGGACTTCCAGATCGCGTATTCCAGCGAGTCGGCCAGCGCCGCCGCAGAGGCCGCGATGATGTTCGTGTCGGAACCCATCGTGGACCAGGTGCGCACGCCCTCGGCAGAATCGATGACCACCCGCGTACGGGCCGCGGTGGCTGCGTTGCCATCGAGGATGCGGACCTTGTAGTCGCGCAGGTGAACCCCGTCGAGGACCGGGTAGAAGGCCCCCAGCGCCTTGCGCAGGGCCGCGTCGAGGGCATTGACCGGCCCGTTCCCGTCGGCCGCAGTGTGGAGGACCTCGCCGGCAACTTCCACCTTGACGGTCGCCTCCGCCAGCAGCTCGCGGCCCTCCCGTTGCTCCACGAGGACGGTGAAGTCGACGACCCGGAACGGAGGCACGTACCCGGCGGCGCGGCGGTGGATGAGCAGCTCGAAGGAGGCGTCCGCGCCCTCGAACGCGAGCCCGTCCGCCTCCAGCTGCTTGATGAGCTTCGAGAGCTCCTTCGAGTCGACGCCCTCGAGCCGGTGTCCCAGCTGCTCCGCGCGGAGCTGCGTGTTCGCCTTGCCGCCCAGCTCGGAGACGACGAGCCTGCCCCGGTTGCCGATCAGCGTCGGGTCGATGTGCTGGTAGCTTCGCTCCACCTTCGCGACTGCGGCGCCGTGGACGCCGCCCTTGTGGGCGAAGGCGCTCCGCCCAACGAACGGCTGGTAGTCGCTGTGCGCGACGTTCGCGATCTCGGCGACGGACCGGCTCAGCTCGGTAAGGTTCGCGATCTCGCCGCCGCCGTGGGGCAGGAGCGCGAGGTCCGTCTTGAGCGCGAGGTTCGCGAGCACGCTCACCATGTTGGCGTTCCCGCAGCGCTCGCCGTACCCGTTGATCGTGGCCTGGACGTGGCGGATCCCGGCCTGCACCGCGGCGATGGAGTTCGCGACCGCGAGCTCGGCGTCGTTGTGCGTGTGGATCCCCCAGGTGACGGCCGGGGCGTCCGGGTCGGCTGCGAGCGCCGCGCGCGTCTCGCCCACGATCCGGAGCAGGTCGTCGGTCAGCGTGCCACCGTTCGTGTCGCACAGGACCAGGCTCCGCGCCCCGGCCTGGCGGGCGGCCCGCAAGGTGGCCAGCGCGTACGCCGCGTCCGCGCGGTACCCGTCGAAGAAATGCTCCGCGTCGTAGATCGTCTCCCGGCCGCGCTCCACGAGGAAGCCGATCGACTCCGCCACCATGTCCAGGTTCTGCGCGGGAGTCGCGCCCAGGACCTCGGTGACGTGGAGGAGCCAGCTCTTCCCGAAGATCGTCACGACGGGGGTCTCGGCCGCCACCAGCTCGCGCAGGTTCGGGTCCGCCTCGGGCCGGTTCGCCCGGTGCCGGGTGGAGCCGAACGCGGCGAGCTTCGCCCGCTCCCAACGGATGGACTTCGCGGCCGCGAAGAACTCGACGTCCTTCGGGTTGGAGCCGGGCCAGCCGCCCTCGATGTACGGCATCCCGTACTCGTCGAGCATCCGGGCGATCCGGAGCTTGTCGGCGAGCGAGAGGATGATGTTCTCGCCCTGGGTTCCGTCCCGCAGCGTCGTGTCGTAGAGGACGACCGGCGGGGCGGGGGCGGGAGTTGCGTCGGGGGCGGTGGTTGCGTCGGGGGCGGTAGTCTGGGGTGCGGTCACGGGTCGGTTCCTTCGCAGCGGGGCCAGGTCTGGGTGGCCGGGGCTTCGGCGGCCGCCGTCAGGCGGTCGCCCCGGTAATCTCCCCGGCGATCCCCCCGGTAATCTCCCCGGCGATCCCCATCCGGGCCACGATCGCGTCGGCCATCTCGACCGTCCCCACGCGCGTGCAGGCCTCGGCCGCCCCGGCACTGTGCGGCCAGAGGTCGGGGGTCCGGTAGCCGGCGTCGAGCGCGGCGGCGACCGCGCGCTCCAGCGCATCCGCGGCGTCCGCCTGCCCCAGCGACAGGCGCAGGAGCATCGCGCCGGAGAGGATCGTGCCGACGGGGTTTGCGAGGTCCTGCCCGGCGATGTCAGGGGCAGAGCCGTGGATTGGTTCGTAGAGGCCGTGCAGCCCGTGCGCCGTCCGGCGCGCCCCGACGGACGCCGACGGGAGCATCCCGAGCGAGCCGGCGAGGACAGACGCCTCGTCCGAAAGGATGTCGCCGAAGAGGTTTTCCGTGACGAGGACGTCGAACGAAGCCGGCGAGCGAACGATCTGCATGGCGCAGGCGTCTACGAGCCGGTCCTCGAGGGCCACGTCCGGGTACTCGGTCGCGATCTCGTGGACCACGGTCCGCCAGAGGCGCGACGTGGCCAGGACGTTCGCCTTGTCAACGCTGGTGAGCCGCTTCCGGCGGCCGCGCGCGAGCTCGAACGCAAGGCGCGCAACCCGTGCGATCTCGGGCTCCGAGTAGGGAAGAAGGTCGTGCGCGGCGCGCGCACCGGCGGGGCCGGCCGCCTCGCTCCGCGCGCCGAAATAGAGGCCGCCGGTCAGCTCGCGGACGATGAGCATGTCGACTCCGTCGAGCAGCTCCGGCCGGAGCGGCGACGCCGGCACGAGCGCCGGGTGGACGCTCACCGGCCGGAGGTTGGCGAACAGCCCAAGGCCGCCGCGCATGGCAAAGAGCGCCTGCTCGGGGCGGACGGTCGCCGTCGGGTCGTCCCATTTCGGACCCCCCACCGCGCCGAGAAGGATCGCGTCGCTCTCCGCGCATGCGGCCAGGTCCTCCGCACGGATCGGCACGCCGTATGCGTCGATCCCGGCCCCGCCGACGACGATGTCGGTCCAGGCGATCTGGAAGCCGAACCGGGCGCCGGCCGCCGCCAGGACGCGCTTCGCGGCGGCGACGACGTCCGGCCCGACGCCGTCGCCCGGGATCGCGACAAGGCGGTAGCTGCGAAGGTGGCCCTCCGCGGTCACGGCAGGCGCTCCGAGGGACGGAGCGCCGGCACTGACGCCCGGTCCCTCTCCGCGGCCCAGAGCTTGTTCGCGGCCACCACGTACGCTTCCAGGGACGCCTCGATGATGTTCGTGGAGAGACCGTGGCCGGTGACGACGATCGCGTCGGGGCCCACGTCGGTCGACCGGCGGCAGCGGAGGAAGACGCGCCCCTGCGCATCCTCGCCCTCGGTGACCGCCTTGATCTCGTACTCGACCAGGGTCGGCTCCCAACCCAGGACGGGCCGGATCGCCTCGTCGACCGCGCGGTAGAGCGCGTTGACCGGGCCGTTCCCGGTCGACTCGCCCGCCCGTTCTTCGCCGTCGAACGTCAGCCGGGCGCTCCCCGAGGAACGGCCTCCGTGCGAGGAGGTTACGCTCCACCCGTCAAGGACGATCGAGGCCGGAAGGTCGCCGCCACGCTGCTGGAGGAGCGCGAGGAGATCCGCGTCGGTGACCTCCTTCTTCACGTCGGCCAGCGCGATCGCCTCGCGGTAGACGACGTCGAGCGCGTCGCCGGAGACGTCGTGGCCAAGATCGCGGAGCTTCTTCTGGAGCCCCTTGCGCCCGGAGAGCTTTCCGATCGTCAGCTGGCTTCCGGAGAGGCCCACTGACTGCGGGGTCATGATCTCGTAGGTGAGCGGGTTCTTGATCACGCCGTCCTGGTGGATCCCCGACTCGTGGGCGAACGCGTTCGCGCCCACCACGGCCTTGTTCGGCTGGACGGCGAAGCCCGTCAGGTGGCTCACCAGTCGGCTGGCGGTCGTGATGTGCTCGGTCCGGACCCGGCTGAGCAGCTCGGGGAACTGGGTCGGGCGCGTCCTGAGCGCCATGACGACCTCCTCCAGGGAGGCGTTGCCGGCACGCTCGCCGAGCCCGTTGATGGTCACCTCCACCTGGCGCGCTCCCGCCTGGACGGCAGCCAGCGTATTCGCGGTCGCAAGCCCCAGGTCGTTGTGGCAGTGGATGGAGATCGTGGCGTCGCGCCCCACGAGGTCGACCACCCGGCCGACGAGCGCGCCGAACTCGGACGGAATGGCATACCCGACCGTGTCCGGGATGTTGACGGTGGTGGCGCCGGCGCCGACCACCGCCTCGTAGATCGCGAGGAGGAACGCCGGATCCGTGCGGGACGCGTCCTCGGCGGAGAACTCGATCTCCGCGTCGCGACCCAGCCGCTCGCGACCGAACCGGACCCAGCGGACCGCCTCGGCGAGCGCCTCGTCGCGGGAGATCCTCAGCTTGTGCTTGAGGTGGATGTCAGAGGTGGCGATGAAGACGTGGAGGTGGGGCCGCTCGGCGACCCGGATCGCCTCGATCGCCTTCTGCGGATCGCCGTCGCGGCAGCGGGCGAGCGCAGCGACCGCGACGCCCTTGACCTCCTTGGCGATCCGGTGGACCGCCTCCCAGTCGCCGGGCGAGGCGGCCGGGAAGCCGGCCTCGATCACGTCGACGTTGAGGCGGACGAGCTGGCGGGCGACCTCCAGCTTCTCGGCGGCCGTGAGTCCCGCGCCGGGCGCCTGCTCGCCGTCGCGGAGGGTGGTGTCGAAGACCCGGACGGTGCCCGCGGGCACGAACGCGCCGGCTGGTACCGGGACGGGCATCAGCGGCCGTCCCCCGCGGCGCCCGACGCCGCGGCCTGTGCCTGGCCCGCCTGGACCGTGACCGGGTCGAGGAAGGGCATGGCGGCCCGGAGGCGGGCGCCGACCTGCTCCACCTGGTGGTCGCGGTCGACGGCGCGCAGCCGCTCGAACTCGGCGCGGCCGCTCTCGTTCTCGGCGATCCAGCGGGCCGCGAACGTCCCGTCCTGGATCTCGTGCAGGACCTGCTCCATGGTGGCGCGGGTGCGCTCGTCGATGATCCGCGGACCGCTCACGTAGTCGCCGTACTCGGCGGTGTCACTGACGCTAAAGCGCATGAAGTTAAGGCCGCCGCGGTACATCAGGTCCACGATCAGCTTGAGCTCGTGGAGCGTCTCGAAGTAGGCGAGCTCGGGCTGGTACCCGGCCTTCACGAGCGTCTCGAAGGCCATCTTGACGAGCGCCGCCGTGCCGCCACAGAGGACGGCCTGCTCGCCGAAGAGGTCCGTCTCGGTCTCCTCCTTGAAGGTCGTCTCCAGGACGCCGGCCCGCGTCGCCCCGATCGCCCGAGCATAGGCGAGGGTCCGGGCACGGGCCGTGCCGGTCGCGTCCTGCTCGACGGCGAAGAGCGCGGGGACCCCGCCGCCGTCGCGGTAGACGGAGCGGACCAGGTGGCCCGGGCCCTTCGGGGCGACCATCCCGACGTCGATCCCGTCCGGCGGGCTGATCCGTCCGAACCGGATGTTGAAGCCGTGGGCGAACATGAGGAGCGCGCCCGGCTTCAGGTTCGCCGCGATCTCCCCCTCGAAGACGGCCTTCTGGGCCGTGTCGGGGACCAGGATCATCACGACGTCGGCGCCGCGGACCGCGTCGGCCACGTCCGCGACTCGGAGCCCGGCATCCTGGGCGATGCGCCGGCTCTTCGAGGTCGGCGGGAGCCCCACGACGACGTCCACGCCGGATTCCCGGAGGTTGAGCGCGTGCGCGTGGCCCTGGCTCCCGAACCCGATGATCGCGACCACCTGGCCCGCGAGCGCCGAGGGATCCGCGTCCGCGTCGTAGTACATCCGCGCCGTCATCGTTTCGTGGCCTCCTCGATGGATTGCGAGCCGCGCGACATCACGACCGTCCCGGTCCGCACCAGCTCCTTGATCCCGTAGCCGCGGAGGAGCGCGATGAGCGCGTCCACCTCGGTCTCCGTGCCGGTCGTCTCCACGATCACCGATTCCGGCGCCATGTCCACGATCCGGGCCTTGTACATCTCGACGATCGAGATCAGCTCGCCGCGGTTGCGATCCGTGGCGCGGACCTTCACGAGCACCAGCTCATGCTGGACCGTGGGGTCGTCGGTGACGTCCTGGACCTTCAGCACGTCGATCAGCTTGTAGAGTTGCTTGGTGGCCTGCTCCACGTTCACGTCGTCGCCGAGCAGCGTGATGGTCATGCGCGAGATCTCGGGATCGTCGAGGTGGCTGACCGCGAGCGACTCGATGTTGAAGTTGCGGGCCCGCATCAGGCTGGCCACGCGGTTCAGGACCCCCGGGCGGTTGTTCACGATCGCCACGAGGACGTGACGGCGCTGCGCCCCGGTGCCGGGGATCGTTCGCGGGGGCGGCGCGGCATGAGCCGCGGGCTGCTGGGTGTCGCTCATTCGTCGGCCCCTCCCCACTTCTCGATCAGGTCGGAGAGGCCCTTGCCGGCCGGCATGATCGGGAAGACGTTCTGCTCCTCCGCGATCTCGAACCATACGAAGGACGGGCCATCCACCGCTTCGGCCGCCTCGATCGCGGGGCGGACCTCCTCCGGCGAAGTTGCCTTCCAGGCCGGGATTCCGTAGGCCTCGCAGAGCTTCAGGAAGTCCGGCCCGAACAGGCTGGACGAGTGGTAGTTCCCGGCGTAGAAGATCTCCTGCCACTGCCGGATCATGCCCAGCTTCTTGTTGTCCAGGAGGGCGATCCGGACGGGGATCCGGTCCTGGACCAGGGTGGCCAGCTCCTGGATCGTCATCTGGAAGCCGCCATCGCCGCAGACCGCCCAGGTCGACTTGTCCGGCCGGCCAAGCGCGGCGCCCATTGCCGCTGGGACCGCGTAACCCATCGTCCCCAGGCCGCCCGAAGACAGGTGGCTGTGGGGCCGCCGGTACCCGGCGTAGCGGGCCGTCCACATCTGGTTCTGGCCGACGTCCGCGACCATCGTCGCGTCGTGGTGCGTCACGTCGCCGATCTGCTCGATCACGAAGTCGGCGGTCAGGTACCCGGGCCGTGAGGCGCCCGAGCCATGCCAGCTGCCGGCCAGCGACTCACGCCGCCACTCCGCCAGCTGCGCGTGGTAGTCGGCCCGCGACGCGGGGTCCGTCACGGGGAGCAACGCGAGGAGCGCCGCCATGACGCGCTTGGCGTCCCCGACCACGGGGACCTCCACGGCCACGTTCTTGCCGATCTCCGCGGGGTCGATGTCCACGTGGACGATCCGGGCGTACGGGGCGTACGTCTTGACGCTGCCGGTCACCCGGTCGTCGAAGCGCATCCCGAACGCAAGGATCAGGTCGGCCGACTGGATCGCCCGGTTGACATGCTTCCAGCCGTGCATCCCCATGTAGCCGTAGGCGAGCGGGTGCGTCTCGTCCAGGGCCCCGATCCCCAGGAGCGTCCAGGCGACCGGGATCTGGGTCCGCTCGGCGAGCTCGCGAAGCTCCGTCATCGCGTCGGCGATCAGCACGCCGTGGCCGGCGAAGATGATCGGCCGCTTCGCGCGGGCGATCTCCTCCGCCACGAGGCGGAGCTGGCGTGGGTGGCCGTCGAGGTTTGGGCGGAAGCCTGGCAGGCCGGCGGCGATCTCCTCGTCGGAGGGGTGCGGGGCGTTCGTCTCCTGCTGGAGGGCGTCCTTCGTGATGTCGACGTGAACGGGTCCGGGCCGGCCAGTCCGGGCGATGTAGAACGCCTCGGCGAGCACGCGGGGCAGGTCGTTCGCGTCCCGGACCAGGTAGTTGTGCTTCGTCATCGGGAGCGTGATCCCGGTGATATCGATCTCCTGGAACGCGTCCTTCCCGATCAGCGCGCCGGGCACGTTGCCGGTGATCGCGACCATCGGGATGGAGTCCAGCTGCGCGGTGGCGATGCCGGTGACGAGGTTCGTGGCCGCCGGGCCGGAGGTGCCCAGGCAGACGCCGACCTTGCCGGTCGCCCGCGCGTACCCGTCGGCGGCGTGCGCGCCGCCCTGCTCGTGGCGGACCAGGACGTGGCGGAGGGCGGGGTGGTCGCCCAGGACGTCGTAGAGCGGGAGGATGACCCCGCCCGGATATCCGAACAGGACGTCCACGCCCTGCCGGAGGATGGCCTCGCAGACCACGTCGGCGCCGATACGCGCCCGGCGCTCGCGGCGATCGGCCGCCTCCCGGTGCGCCCGATTGCCCTCGTGGAGCATCTCGCGGCGGGCACGCTCCACGGCCTCGGCCGCGGGAGTGCCGGCCCCCGGGACGTGGCTTCGCCGCTCCGCCGGCGCCGGATCGGCAGCGCCCGGCGCCCGCGCGCCGGC
>JANXWH010000176.1 GCA_025351245.1 Chloroflexota bacterium
GTTCGGCGCCCGGCGCCCGCGCGGGTCCGCCCACTGCGCCTCCGTCAGGTCGAAGAGGCCACCCGCGACGGTCCACCGGAACGCATCCCTGCCCCGGTAGTGCCGGATGAAGCGACCGGCACTCCCGACGCTGAGGTGCACGTCGCGGCCGGCGATCTGGAGGTCTTCCACAACCTGGCAGCCGGACTGCCCGCTCCCGACGACGAGGACCGCGCCGGGCGGCAGCGCCTCGGGGTTTCGATAGGCCGTGGCGTCGAGCTGCGAGATCGAGGTCGGCAGGTCGGCCGCGAACCGGGGCCGGCGTGGCGTCCGGTTCGTCCCGCTGGCCACGATCACGCGGCGTGCGCCCCAGGGCCCGTCGCTGGTCTCCACCACGTAGCCCGTGCCCGCGGGATCGCGTGTCACCGAGGTGACGGCGACGCCCTCGTGGACCGGTGCGGCGATGGCGGTCGCCCAGGTCGTCAGCATCTCGACAACCTCCGCCCGCGGCAGGAAGCCGTCGGGGTCGGCGGTGCCGCCAACCCCGGCCGGCAAATCGGGCAGCGCGGTCATCCAGCTCGGGGTCACGAGCGTGAAGGAGTCCCAGCGCCGGCTGCGCCAGCTCTCGCCGATCCGACCGGCCTCCAGCACGACGTGGTCCACGCCGCGCCGTGCGAGATGGAAGCTGGAAGCCAGGCCCGCCTGGCCCCCGCCGACCACGAGCGTGTCGATGCTCCGCACGACGGACCCCCCTGCGTCTCGAGGCCGACGCGACCCGCCGGCCGTCGGAGCGTCAGGGTACCGCGAACGGCGCGGCCCATCCACCGGCCACCCGCGACCGCACGCGACGCGGCCGTGCGGACGCCATGCGGCCGGCCGTCCCAAGCGGGGCGACCGGCCGCGTATCGGCCCATGCCATGACCGCCCCGGGCAGGGGCTACATCAGGCCGACGACGTGGCCCTCCGGGTCGGCGAGGAGCGCGATGGTCGTGCCCGGCGCAATCTCGGTGAGCGGCATGAGCACACGCCCGCCCAGCTCCTCCACGCGGCGGAGCGTCGCAGCGGCATCGTTCGCGTGGACGTAGAAGGTGACGTGCCCCGGGCCGCCGTCGTTCGAGGCGCCGATGCCGCCCCCGACGCCCTCCCCGCCGCCATCGAACATCCCGTACCCGCCGGGGTTGTCCGTGTTGAGCTTCCACCCGAACACGTCCCCGTAGAACCGCTGGAGCGCGGGGCCGTCCTTGCCGAGAACCTCGACGTGGATCACGTGGCTTGCCATGCTGGAACCTCCGGATCGCTGTGACGGGTCCCTGTCCCCCGTTCACCAGGACGACGTGCGGCTGCGCCCGGAATCGACACCGGCCGACACGGGCTTGGATGGGGCAGTCGATTCTCGGGGCCGGGGCCGGGCCGGATCCCGGGTTCCGGGGCCGGGCTGCGGGTTCCGGGTTCTGGGGCCGGGCCGGATCCCGGGTTGCGGGGCCGGGCTGCGGCTCTGGCTGCCCCCCGGCGACCCGCGCGTGCACCGGGTGGTCGCTGGGACCGCCGGCGATCCGCAGGCAGCGGTTTTGTGTCACGGGGTGCGCCGGTCAACCGGCGAACGGTTGTTCCGGTCACCGGGCGCACGAAGCGGCCTTGCCGAGCGTCGTCGGCGGTCGCAGTGGTCACCGGATGCACAGGCCGACCCGGGGCGCTGATCGCCGTCGTGGTCGTTGGGATCGTCCGGTGGCATTCGGGGCCGGCCCGAACGCCTGGCGCACGTCTGAATGCGTGAGCTGTGACCAAGGGGCTGCATACAATGAGGGTCTGTTTCTGCTTGACAAGCCCGAAGGACCCTACTAGCGTTCGCTCCATGCGCAAGCACACGACGCTCGATCTCGATCAGGGCCTGGTCCGTGAAGCTGCGGTTGCCCTCGGCACGAGCCGCATCACGGAGACGGTGCATGCCGCCCTCGCGGAGGTCGTGGCGCGTCGTCGGCGCGCGGTGCTCGCCCGTCTTGAATTCCCGGACCTGACTCCGGGCGCCCTCGCGGCGATGCGTGCCCCGCGGCGCTTCGATACGCCGGTCGAGAAGCCGGCGGCGCCGGCCGACGAGCCCGCGCCGCCGGACGAATCTGCGTCGCCCCTCAGTCGGGCCCGCTAGGTGGAACTGGCCGACACGAGCGTCTGGGCGCGGAAGTCGCACCCGGCGCTCCAGGACTGGTTCACGGCGGCGATCGAGGCTGGCGAGATCGCCGGCTGCGACATGGTCGCGCTCGAGTTGCTTCATTCGGCCCGCAACCCGCCCGAGTTCGCGCTGGTCGAGGATGCTCTGCGGGGCTTGCCCTGGGTGGAGCCTGACGCCGCAGACTGGCTGCGAGCCCGCGAGGTCTACCGGGTTCTGGGTGGCCGCCCGGGGATGATGCAGCGGAGCGTGAAGCACCCGGATCTGCTGATCGCGGCCGCTGCCGAGCGCGCCGGCCTGACCCTCGTCCACTACGACGCCGACTACGAGACGATCGCGGAGATCACCGGACAGCCGGTGCGCTGGGCCATGCCCCGAGGATCTCTCTGAGCGAGCGTCGTCTCGCCTGGAGCTGATCCTGGCCGCGAGCCACGCCGGGACGCCGCGGGCTACTTCCCGGTGCGGCCGAGGACCGCGGGGACCGTCCGCAGGAGGATCTTGAGGTCCAGCAGACCGCCTACCTTGGCCGCGACCTCGCCTCGCGGAGCGGACGGAGGGCCATGTCCTCGTCGTCGAGCTCGGCGATGCGGTCGCCCTCGAGGCCAGCTACTCGCTCGAGCGCGACTCCCAGCCAGGCCGGCAATGAGCGGGGGGCAGGCTCTGGTGCGGGACTTTCCGGGCGGGGCAGACTGCGTCTCTCGCAAACTCACTCCGCCCGGGTCGCGGCTATCCGTGCCCCGGCACTGGGGCCAAGGAGTCGCCGGACACCTCGAGCAGTCCCAGTGCCGACCACCGCTCGAGCAGGTGATCGGTCGCATCGAGGATGGAGGGCGCTCCGATGACCACGTCGGCCACCTGCTCCTTCCAGTCCTTCGCCTTCGCATTCCGTCCGATCGTCCCGATTTCGTCCTTGACCCAGGAGAGATCGTTGGCAGCGAGCATCCGCGTCTCGATTCGGTCGCGAACGGCCTGCTTGAGGTTCGAGAACTCGAGGAGCTCCAGGATCGCCTCGACCGCGATTGGTCGGATTTTGGCCACGTCCAGGTCGATCTCCTCGGCCCGGTCGAGTAGGTGTCCGATGTCCAGGATGTCCCGCAGTCGCCCGTTGCGACGGCGAAGGAGCGCGCTGGTCTTCTCGGCGATGATCTCCTCGGGACACGCGACCCAGACCATGAGCGGCGCAGTTGTGAAGGGCGAGTCGAACGGCCGCTTGATCGCGGGCTGCCGGCGGATCACCCTGACGGCCTTGCTCAGATCGCAGATCACCCGTAGTTGATCGTCGCCGGTCGTCGTGGTGAACTCGATCGGGATGCGCCATCCGTCATCGGTTTCCTGCGTGGGGTCGAGGAGGCGCATCCCTGCTGGAGCGGTGATCAGGTCCGGCGGCTGGAGCCCCTCGATCTCGACCTCGAGACTCGATGGTGACATGTCCGCGTCTTTCGACCGCCGCGGTCCTGCGAAGCACGCGAACACCGCGAGACCGCCTTTGAGCACGAAGGGAGTCGGGGAGTCGGTGAAGGCTCCGGCAACAGCGCAGTTGGCCGCGACGAACCGCGCGAGCGCGTAGTCGATCTCGCCTTCCGAACGCACAAGGGCCACCTGCTCCCCTGGCTCGGTCGGGCTTGCGTCGGGTCCGTCGGGCGCGGGAACGGTCCAGGCCAGCCGCTTCGCGGCTCTCACTCGTACCAGATCCGACATGTCGTCGGCGGTGAAGACGCCCTCGAGGAGGAGTTGGTCGAGGGGAGAAAGGTCGCTTCTCACGACAGGGCCCAATCGCGGATGTCTGCGGCCCCGATGTTGTCGATCACTCGCCACTCTTTGTCGACCTCGGCGGCCGGATCCCCGTCGAGGTCGAGGCGCATTGGCTTGTCCGTGGCCCCGACGCGCCGACGCAACGGCGAAGGATCGCCGAGATGGAGCACGGTCATGAGGTAGCCGAGACGCCGCACAAGCGTGCTGGACGGGTGTCGCAGTGCGAGGCTGACCAATCGGGCGTAGTCGAGCTGCGATCGGCTCGCGAGGGCTTTCACGACCTCGCTGAGTCCGCCCGAGAGGCCGGGGCGATCCAGGCTGTCGATGACGGCCTTCTCCGGCGTGACCATTCGGACCGAGGTGCCCGACAGGCTCACGTCGCGGATGTCGTATCGGCGGTCCTTGCCCTGGACCACGAACTGCACGTGGGAGCCGCTGACCCTCGCGTCGGGGCGACTGTCGACGACGGCGACGTAGACCACCTTGGCCATCTGCTCGGTCAGTCCCCAGTGCGCGAGCGCCGAGCGCCATGAGATGTAGGCGTCGTCGCGCGGCGAGGGGATGGCGAGGGCGAGCACGAACTCGTGGGCGATCCTGACCTTGGGGGCCTCCACGACCTCGTACACGCCGCGGGACGCCTTGCGCAGGTAGCCGGCGCGCAGGAGACGTGACAGCAGGGCACGATCCGCCAGTCCTCGTCGCTCAAGATCGCGGCGGGTGAATGCCGGACCCAGGGCCTGTTCGATCTGCCGGACAGTCCTCGCCTCGCTCGGAAATGCGTCTTGTTTTTGGTTCATTTGTGGACCAAAGTCTTCACGGATTTCCCAACAGTGTGATGAGCGAGCCCCTCGGTGTCAACCGGATGGCCGTGCGGGCGGCACTCGTTGACGACGCCTCGTCGCCGGCGGGACCCGATCGGACAATGAAGCGAAGGGAAGACCGCGGCTCGGCAGGAAGCTGACTGCACTTCCGTGGATACCCCCCTTTTCAGCGAAATGCGCATCCTCGAGAGCGGCACGCCGGAAGAGTTGACACGTCGCGGCCTCTCGCGTCCCACCAAGGGGCTGCTCATCGCCCGGATCCAGCCGCCGACCCCGATCATCCAGGCGCTGCCGGGCCCTCGGCCAGGATCAGCATCCGGGCCCGATCGTCGTCGGGGTGCGCCACCAGGCGCTCATACGCGTCAACGAGGGTGAAGAGCTCGTCCGCAGCGTACGTGCGGTCGTACGTGCCGCCGCCGATCTGCCGTAACACACCGCTCGCCGCGAGTCGCGCAAGGCCGTCGTTCGCACGCTGATGACTGGAGCCGATCGCGGCCCGGATGATGCCTGCGGACAGGATCGGCTGGGCCGGCAGATGGGCGATGGTCTTCGCGGCGGCCGATCCGGCACGCGGGTTCCCCGCGCGAGCGCGCCACTCCGCCTGGAGCGCAGCCACCCGATTGGCGAGCGCCAACGACGTTTCCGCCGCTCGTCCCGCGGCCGCGGCAAAGGAGAGGCACCATTCCACCACCTTCCCTTCCCGGAAGCCGGCCAACCCGGCGACATAGGACGTCGGACGAGCTGCCAGGACGATGGAGATCGGCGGGACGAAGTGCGGGGTCAGCCCGCGCCGTCGCAAGATCAGGTGGACGAGACAGCGACCTGTTCGTCCGTTGCCATCCTCAAACGGGTGGATGGTCTCGAACTGCGCGTGCGCGATCGCCGCCTGGGCGATGGCCGGCATGTCCGCTCGATTGAGGAACGCCACCAGGTCGTCCAGCAGCCGGACGACCTCGCTGGCTGGCGGCGGAATGTAGACCGCGTCACCCGGGTTGGCGAGTCGCCCGCCGATCCAGTTCTGCACGCTGCGGACGTGTCCGGCCTCCTGCGGACGCGTGCTGTCCGCCATCAGGATCCGGTGGAGTTCCGCCAGGTCGTCGATCGTGAGGTCGGCCTCCTTCTCGCCGATCGCGATGGCGGTCTCCATTGCCGCCACGTTGGCGGCTACCTCTCGGGCGGCGCCACGGGCATGCTGTGGGTCGATGAGCGCTCGCGCCAGGTTGAAGGTGGAGACATCGATGTTCTCCAGCCGGGACGAGGCAACCGCCTCCGAACGCAGGAGGAGCGGTCCGACTGCCTCGAGACCGATCACGCCTGCGTGCTCGTTCAGCGCCCTGATTGCCTCTTCCGCGTTCGCAACCGCGTCGGCGGCCTCGAAGCTGACGAGGAGTCGGAGGTCAGCGATGGGGTCGGGGACAAAGGCCTGGAACGAGAAGGACGCGCGCGCCCGTCGGCCGCCCATCGCTCCGGGATCCCCTTCCCAATGCTGCGTCACGAAGTGGGCCATCGGGCCTCCAACCGTTCATGTGGCGCCACTGGATTGAACACTTAGCAAGTCTTATTCGCTAAGCGTTCAATGTCAAGGGCAGAAGCGATCTCCTGGACCGCCTTCCCTTCCCGAAAGCCGAGCAGCCGGACGACCTCCCCGGCTGGCGGCGGAATGTAGACCGCGTCAAGCAGCCTGCGCGTAAGGGCCAGGTTATCGAGCACGGGTACACTCCGGATCGAACACTGCCGCCCCAGAACTGATATCAGCGTGACCCGATGTGGTACCGTCCGCATGTGCGTCGCATCCCGATCGGGCTGACCGACTCCCAGCATGCGCGGCTGGGACGTGAGGCCGCGCGCCGGCACCTGAGCGTGGGAGCGCTTGTGCGGGAGGCCGTGGACGCTGCGTTTCCCGACGAGCTCGAGGCTCGCCGGGCGGCGCGTCGTCGATCCTCCACGGTGCTCGGTGCGTTCGATTCTGGCCGGAGCGACATCTCCGAGCGCCATGACGAGCTGCTGGGTGAGGGTCCGTGGTGAGCGTCGTCGTGGATACCAGCGCCCTCTTCGCGCTGCTCGACAGGCGCGATGGGCATCACGCGTCCGCGGTCGCCTTCTGGACGGATCCGGACGACGAGGACCTGGTGACCCATGCGTACGTGGTGGTCGAGAGTGTCGCCCTGGTCCGGTCGCGCCTCGGGGTCGCGGCGGTCGTTGCGCTCGTGGACGATCTCCTGCCGGCGATCCGCGTGGAGATGGTCGATCGGGCGCTTCACGAAGGGTCCCTCGCGGACCTCCGCCGGATCGGCGGAGGCACAAGCCTGGTGGACCGCGTGACCCTCGCGTTCGCGGCGCGCCATGGGATCGGGCGTGCGTTCGCGTACGACGCGGATCTCGCCGTTGCGGGCCTCGTGCCGGTCACGACGGGATCCTGACGGCCCGACGCGGCGGACCGGATCGGTCCGCTGGGTGCGACGCTGGTGGTCGATTCGGGCGTCCCACTTCAGGACGGATGGCTCGCCCAGTAGGCGGCCCGGCCGCCGTCCACGTCCAGGACCTGGCCCGTGA
>JANXWH010000187.1 GCA_025351245.1 Chloroflexota bacterium
GACGGCTCTTGCTGCGCCACCCGCAACAAAGGGCGGGAACAGGGCACCCGCGAGCTTTCGCGAGGCCCGCTTGTTGCAGTCCGGGCAACGCCCGCCGGCTTGACGCCAGCCGAGGCCCGTTTGTTGCAGTCCGGGCAACGCCCGCCGGCTTGACGCCGGCCGCACCACTCGCGGCCCCGGATTGTGGGACAGTGGAACCGACGCTCGGCGGTCCGCCGGGCGGCAGCTGGAGACAGGGCGAATGGCGAAGTTCGGCTACGCGGCGATGCTGGAGCAGTTCCACCCCACGGACCTGCTGGATTGGTGCGCCGCCGCGGAACGGGCAGGCTTCTCGGCAGGGTTCATGGTCTCCGAGCACATTCAGCCGTGGACTCCGCAGCAGGGCCAGGCCGCCTTCGCCTGGGCGTTCATGGGCGCGCTCGGGCAGCGCACGAGCCTGCGGTTCGGGACTGCCGTGACGTGCCCTGGGTTCCGCTACCACCCGGCGGTGATCGCGCATGCGGCGGCGACGCTCGGGGCGATGTATCCCGGCCGCTTCTGGCTGGGGCTCGGGGCCGGCGAGGCTATCAACGAGCACGTCATGGGCGGGCAGTGGCCGGAGATCGGGGTCCGCTCGGCAATGCTCTTCGAGGCGATCGTGGTCATCACCCGCCTGTTTGCCGGCGGGGTCGTGCGGCACCGCGGGGACCATTTCACGCTGGAGTCGCTCAGGCTCTACACGCGCCCGGAGACGCCCGTCCCGGTCTACGTCGCCACGGCCGGCCCGATCAACGCGAAGAAGACCGGCAGGTTCGCGGACGGGATGATCACTGTTGGCGCGGCCGACGAGAAGATCGGGATGCTCTGGGGCAAGTTCGACGAGGGCGCCCGCGAGGCCGGCAAGGACCCGGCCGGGATGCCGAAGCTCCTCCAGATCCACGTCAGCTGGGCGCGCACCGACGAAGAGGCCGCCGACAACGCGATGCGCGAATGGCCGAACGGTGGCATGCCCTTCCCGAAGCAGGACATCCGAAACCCCGAGGACTTCGCGGCGATGGCGAAGCTCGTCCGACCGGAGGACTTCCGCAACCGCGTCCTCATCTCATCGGACCTGCGGGTCCACATCGCGAACATCCAGCACTACGCCGACATGGGCTTCGACGAGATCCACCTCCACAACGTCGGCCGCAACCAGGCCGAGTTCATCGAAGTGTTCGGCGCGGAGGTCCTCCCGGAGCTTCGGCTGGGCTGAAATACGCGCGACGGTGCGGGAGGCGAGCGGCGGCGTGCGGCGGTCGCGAGGCGTGCGGGTGCGGGGCGGCGCGGGAGGCGGCAGGCGGCGGCGGCACCGGGCGGTCAGAGACCCGCCAGCGACGGTCCGGGCCCGGTTCTTCCGGATTACGTCCACCATTCGTGCTGCGGAGATTGGGGGGCGCGTCGAGACGTCTGGAACCGACCACATCGAGCATCCCACGCTCAGCCGGCGGCGCCGGAGGCCGGTCATCTCGCCCTGATGGGCCTCGCTCGAGGCCGAGCGCCCGGGCGACGGGGCCGCCCCCGCGGCGGTGGATGGGCCTCGCTCCCGGGCCGTGGATGTCGCTCCCGGCGACCAAACGAGGAAGATGGATCGATCGGCGGTCGGGCGGATGTGAGCCCTCGACGGATCTGTTCGCCTCTGGCGGACGTCGTGGCCGCGCGGGTCCCGGCCGGGCCGTGCCCTGACTTCGATTCGGTCGCGCTGTTCGTCGGGGGCGACCACTGCGACGTGGCGGTTGTGGGCGGCGGCGCCGGAGCGGCTCTGGACGCTCTTCCGGCAATCGATGGAGCCGGCTTGATCCTCCGGCCCTGCCACGTCCGCCTCTCCCGGCTCAGATCCCGAGGAACCGCTCCACGACACGGTATCGCCACGCCGCGTGGAGCGCCGCCGCCCAGGCCACGACCGCAGCGATGACGATCGCGAGCTCGGCGGCGCCGAGCGGCTGGAGGGCGAAGATCGCACGCCCCGCCGGTACGGCCAGGAGCACCAGGTAGAGCGCCGCGAGCACCCCCGCCAGGATCGTCGGCCGCCGGTCGGGCGACCGCGGCTCGATGACGGCGAGCCACGCGACCGGCGGCTCCACGAACACCACCAGCACGAGCCCCACGAGCACGAGGAACGACGTCAGTGCCGACTGGGCGATCGCAACTGCCGCATCCAGGGCGGCGGTTTCCGCCTGCCCGCGGCCGGTGAGCGCGTCCAGGCCGCCGAGCTGGATGACGATGACGCCGAAGAGGACCGCCAGCCCGGCGAGGCTGGAGAGGGCCGCTGCGGGCACGACGAAGCGGGCCAGCGTCCGGCCCAGCGACTCGTGGGCCCGGGCGCCCGGCTGCGCCCAGACCGCCAGGAGCACCGTCGGGATGCCCACCGTGAACAGCGTCACCGCCGAGCCGTTCCGCAGGGCGATCGGGAAGATCCCGATCACCAGCGAGGTGACGATCAGGAGGCCCACCGTCATGATCCGGCTGAGGAACAGCCGCAGGATGGCCTGCATCCCGTTGAGGATCCGCTGACCCTCCTCGACGGCCGGCGCGAGCGAGGCAAACGAGTCGTTCGTCAGCACGATGTCTGCGACGCCGCGGGCCGCCTGGCTGCCGCTCTGCATCGCGATCCCCAGGTTCGCCTTCTTCAGCGAAAGGACGTCGTTCACCCCGTCGCCGATCATCGCGACGTAGCGGCCACGCGACCGGAGGGCGTCCACCAGCCGCTCCTTCTGGGCCGGCGTGATCCGCCCGAACACGGTGGTCTCCAGCGCCGCGGCCGCGAGCTGCTCGTCGTCCATCGCGTCGAGCGCCGGCCCGGCGATCGAGCGGAGGTCCGGTCCCAGGCCCGCCTGGACGGCCAGCGCGACCACGGTCTCCGGGTCGTCGCCGGAGATCACCTTCACCGTCACGTCGGCGGCGGCAAACCGGGCCAGGGTGGCCTTCGCGTCCGGCCGCAGCTCGTCGCGCAGCACAACGAGGCCCAGCGCGCGCATCCCCGCCGGGAGCGTCGGAGCGTCGTCATCGCCGGCCAGGCCGCCGGGGTCAGCGTGCGAGGCGACGACCAGCACCCGCAACCCGCGGCTCGTGTGCGGCTCGATCCGGGCGCGGAGGTTGGCCCACGCCGCCGCGTCCTCGATCCCGCCGCCGAGAGCGGGCCGGAGGAACTCCGCGGCGCCCATCGCCACCACGCCGATCCGGCGGGGTCCGGTGGCCGCCGCGAAGGCAACCGCGCTCCACTTCCGGGCCGACGAAAACGGCACGTCGCGGGCGAGCGGCCGAGCGGTTCCCGGGCAGGCCGATGCGATCGCCTCGGCCGTCTTGTTCCGGAAGGCCGCGCTCGCCACCACGTCGCCGAGAAGCGCGCGGAGGTCCGCCTCGCTGCCCTCCAGCGGGACGATCTCCTCCACGGAGAGCCGGTTTGACGTGAGCGTGCCGGTCTTGTCCACGCAGAGGACGTCCACGTTGCTCAGCGATTCGATCGCGTTCGCCTGCTGGACCAGCGCCCCGAACCGGATGATCCGGACCGCCCCCAGCGCGTAGGCGATCGCGATCGAGACGAACAGGCCGTTCGGGACGAGCCCCACGAGGAGCGCAGCCTCGCCGACGGTCTGGCCGGCCGCGACCAGCTTCAGGACGTTGTTCAGGATCAGCACGATCTCGAGGTAGACGACGACCGCGAGGGCGATCCGGATGACGAGGTTGATCTCGGATTGAAGCGGAGTGAGGACACGCCGGAAGGTTCGGGCGCCGGCCGTGATCCGGTTGGCCAGGCTGTCCGCGCCGACTGCCGTCACCACGAACCGTCCGCCGCCGTTGACGACGAAGCTGCCGGAGTAGACGGCGTCGCCCGGGCGCTTCGGGATGAGGTCCGACTCGCCGGTCAGCTGCGACTCGTCGGCCTCCAGGCGTCCCTCGGCGAGCCGGCCGTCGAGGACGACCTGGTCGCCCGCGCCTACACGCAGGAGGTCACCGATCACGAGCTCCTCGGGCCCCACGGCACTCTCCACCCCGTCGCGAACCAGCGCCGCCGTCGGGCGCGTGAGGAGGGCGATCCGGTCCAGCATCCGCTTCGCCCGCACCTCCTGGACGACGCTGACCGCGATGTTCGTGCCGATGACGCCCAGCGAGACGAGGGCGTCCAGCGGCCGCCCCACGAGCACGAGGAGAACCCCGAGCACGAAGATCACATCGTTGATGAACGTGAAGACGTTCTCCCGGACGATCTGGCCGTACGTCCGGCTGGTGGCAGGCGGGGCAGTGTTCCCGCGACCGGCGGCACGTCGGCTTGTCGCTTCCGCCTCGGTCAGGCCGGTGGCCGGGGTCGCGGCGACGATCGCGTCGGCGGCCGCGTCGGGGGGCTCGGCGGCAGGCGCGGAGCCGGCGACCGGCGCGTCGGCGGGCCCGGCGGCCGCCTCGGAG